>JAUXCJ010000434.1 GCA_030618965.1 Thiomargarita sp. | reverse complement strand
ATGATATCGGTCTTACCTTATATATACTATTAGCTTAACATAAATTTATCGTGGCTATTTTGTATTGAGAACTTAGAAAGGGGGTAAGATGTTAATTAATTTTACTTCTAAAATAGAAGAGTGGATCGATAATTGGTTATCGAAAGAAGAACCGTCACCTGATATTCCTATCTCTAATTTTGATGCCCTTGCAAGTGAAATGAAATTGGCAGATGTCATATTAGTCGAGGGGCGAAGCCGAATCAGTCAGGTGATAAAGTTAATCACTCAAAGTCAATGGAGTCATTCGGCACTTTATGTGGGTTCTTTATCCGAGCTTAAAGATGAAAACTTACGCCAGCTTTTGATCGCTCAAGGGGTGGAAGATGAAAATAAGAAATATCTTGTAGAAGGCTTGCTTGGAGAAGGTATGGTTTTAACCCCGCTTTATAATTATTCAAAAGATAATATCAGGGTTTGCCGAGCCAGGAGCTTGACAGTTGATGATGCTAATATTGTGGTTAAGCATAGTCTTGAACTATTGGGGCGCGAGTATGATTTTAGGCAATTACTTGATTTAGCAAGATTTTTATTGCCTTATGGTATTTTGCCCCGGCGGTGGCATTCTTCATTATTTAGTTATAATTTTGGGAAAACAGCGCGGACAGTTTGTTCGACTGCCATTGCTGAGGCTTTTATGAAAGTCAATTTTCCAATTTTGCCAATTGTCAAAATGCATAAGGATGGAGGGCTACATTTAAAAAAAAGAAATCCGAGAATTTTTCTGCCCAAAGATTTTGATTATTCACCTTATTTTGACATTATAAAACATCCTTTTATTGATTTCCCAGAAAGCAAATTTAATTTCAATTTGTGGAACCTGCATACGGTTGGTGCTTATCGTAAGCTACCATGGGATAAAAAGAAAAATATTTTTTGTAATAGTGCTGATGAATGTTTTGAAATGATTGTGTTTGAAAACGAAGACAAGGAGTTGTCAACATGAACATCCTAATTATCATCATTACTCTATTTTTTATATTGTTATTCTTAGCAAGGTTATCCTTAAATCTATTGGTTTGGATTATCGGGATTGCTGTACTACTTGTGGCTGCTGTTATTTTTGGCGAATTTGAGGAGACAACCACCCTCGTCATTTTTAGCGTGTTTGTGCCAATTTCATTGCTGTTACTGACTCCCGCTATTCGTAGATGGTTAATTTCTTTTCCCGCCTTTGCATTACTTAAACATCATATGCCGCCAATGAGTGATACTGAAAGGGAGGCTATTGAGTCTGGTACGGTGTGGTGGGAAGCTGAACTATTTCGGGGGCATCCTAATTGGTCAGTATTGTTCAATGCCCCAAAACCAAAATTAACTGACACAGAACAAGCTTTTTTAGATAATGAAACTAATACCTTATGTGCCATGATTGATGATTGGAAGGTGAATCATAAGGATAAAGATTTAAGTACGGAAACCTGGGATTATATCAAGCAAAAGAAGTTTTTTGGCATGGTTATTCCCAGTGAATATGGCGGATTGGGTTTTTCCGAACTGGCTCATGCCGCTGTGGTTAGTAGATTATCAACTCGGAGTGTGACTGCTGCTGTAACGGTTATGGTGCCTAATTCCTTAGGTGCTGGCAAATTAATTAACACTTATGGCACTCAAGAACAGAAGGATTATTATTTACCGCGTTTAGCTAGTGCTGAAGAAATTCCCTGTTTTGCTCTGACTGCGCCTGCTGCTGGTTCTGATGCCACTGCTATTCCTGATACTGGTGTTGTTTGTAAGGGCATGTTTAAAGGCAAGGAAGTTTTGGGGCTGAAGTTGAATTGGAATAAGCGTTATATCACTTTAGCACCGATAGCGACATTATTAGGTTTGGCATTTCATGCCTTTGATCCTGAACATTTATTGGGTGATAAGGAAGATTTGGGGCTGACTTGTGGCTTGATACCAACGGATAGTCCAGGTGTTGAACTGGGTACTAGACATAATCCGCTTGATACGCCGTTTCTCAATGGGCCAACTTATGGTAAAGATGTGTTTATTCCGCTTGATTATATTATTGGTGGAGTAGAACAAATCGGTAAAGGTTGGAAGATGTTAATGGAATCATTAGCCGTAGGACGCGGTATTTCATTACCAGCTTTGGGAAATGCGACTGGACAGTTTTCAGTTTTAACCGGTTCAGCCTATACACGAATCCGTAAGCAATTCAATTTGCCGATTGGTTATTTTGAAGGTGTGGCGGAAAAGTTAGCTATAATCGGAGGTTTTGCTTATGCTATGGATGCTTCTAGTAAGTTGATCATTTCTTCTTTGGAGGCAGGTGAAAAACCGGCGGTTTTATCAGCCATGATTAAATATTTTAATACTGAAGGTGCGCGTACAGTAATGAATGCCAATATGGATATTCATGCGGGGCGTGGCATTAGTATGGGTAAAAATAATTATCTGGCTGAAAATTTCAAAAGTATTCCGATTTCAATCACGGTTGAAGGGGCGAATATTTTAACCAGAACTTTAATGATATTTGGGCAGGGCGCGATTCGTTGT
>JAUXCJ010000283.1 GCA_030618965.1 Thiomargarita sp. | reverse complement strand
TGGAGTTGATGGGAACGATTGAAAAGAAATTCGAAGTATTTGCGGATAAAAAAGGTATAGGTTTTCATATTGATACCGTTGGTAATTTACCAGATATTTTGCACACGGATGAACAGCGACTTAAACAAATTATCAATAATATGCTTTCTAATGCCTTCAAGTTTACTAGTGAAGGTGAAGTTCGTATCACAATCCGCCGTCCATCAGAATCAGAACAGGATAATATTTCTATCCTCAATTTAGCCGCTGATGACAGTATTGTGATCAGCGTATCGGATACAGGCATTGGTATTCCCAAAGATAAGCAACAAAAGGTATTTGAAGCCTTCCAGCAAGCTGATGGCAGTACTAGTCGGCGTTTTGGCGGTACAGGACTTGGTTTATCCATTTCTCGTCAATTTTCTCGCGCCCTTGGTGGAGATTTGCAATTAGAGAGCGAAGAAGGCAAAGGTAGTACTTTCAAACTTTATCTACCTGAAAAGGAGGCCGTTAATCAACAAGAGATAGAAGAGGTATCAACTGAATCTAATGACAGCGCAAGAAAGAGCACGCCGTCAAGCCCGCCGCCTCAGATGGCGGATGATAGAGATAATTTGAGTGAGAATGACAAAGTGCTCTTGATTATCGAAGATGATCCGACTTTTGCAAAAATCACTGCGGAGTTAGCACGAGAAGAGCATTTTAAATATTTGATTGCTACAGATGGTAAAAGCGGTTTAGAACTAGCTCAGCAATATAAGCCTCATGCGATTCTTCTTGATGTTGGTTTACCGCAACTTGATGGTTGGTCAGTCATGGAACGACTGAAGGATGATCCTGATACGCGACATATTCCTGTGCATTTTATGTCGGGTTATGATCAAAGTCATGATGCCAAACAAATGGGTGCAATAGGTTATTTGCATAAACCAGTCAATACCGAACAATTGGCGGATGCTTTCAAAAATATCCAACGATTTGTTTCTAAAAAATTGAAAAAATTATTGATTATTGTCGATAACGAGTTACATCAACAGGAAATTGAGGCTTTAGTTGGAGGCGGGGAGATTCAAATCACATTGGCTCAAACAAAGCTTAAGGCTTTACAAGAGTTAAACAAGGCGAATTTTGAGTGTCTAATTCTTGATGTCGATGTTGAACAAGGATCGGGAGTTGAACTGCTTGATGAACTCAATAAAGATGAACGCTTATCCCAAGTACCTGTGATTGTTCATGCTAGCCGTGATTTGAGCGCAGACGAGGAGAGTATATTGCAGCGAGTTGGAAATCATTTAACGCTCAAAGAAGTTTACTCACCAGAACGCTTATTAGACGAAGCTACCCTGTTTCTCCATCAAGTGGAAGCCAACTTGCCAGCAGAGAAACAAAAAATGCTAGAGCGGGTGCGGGATAAACAAGCCATCTTCAAGGA
Source organism: Thiomargarita sp. (assembly GCA_030618965.1). GTDB lineage: Bacteria > Pseudomonadota > Gammaproteobacteria > Beggiatoales > Beggiatoaceae > JAUXCJ01. Next base: position 2,233 of record JAUXCJ010000283.1, on the reverse strand, counting down.
CAAAAAAATCTTGATGGTTGATGATGATGTCCGCAATGTCTTTGCTTTGGTGAATGTATTAGAAGAAAAAGGCATGGATGTGATTGTTGGTCAAAATGGTTACGATGCTTTGAAATTATTGGAGGAGCATCCAGATTTTGATCTGGTTTTAATGGATATTATGATGCCAGAGATGGATGGTTATGAGGCGATGCGAGAAATTCGCAAACAAGTACGTTTCCGTAAATTACCTATTCTTGCCCTCACTGCTAAAGCAATGAAAGGCGACAAAGCTAAATGTATAGAAGCAGGTGCCAGTGATTATTTGGCAAAACCTTTGGATAAAGCTAAATTGCTTTCTTTGATGCGCGTGTGGTTGTATCGGTGATTTAATAATTGTCTGAATCAGAAATTATTATAAAACTCGATGATCAAGTTTTTTTTGCTTGATAAAACTTGATCATCGAGTGTAACTTTCTGATTCATACATTCCAACATAAATTTTCAAGGTATTTATCAATGAATTACACTAACATAATTACAATAGAATCCAACAAGAGAAGTGGGAAACCTTGTATTCGTGGATTGCGAATAACTGTTTATGACATACTTGAATATTTAGCGGGTGGAATGACAGTAGGAGAAATATTAGAAGATTTCCCGGAATTAACACAAGAGGATATCAAAGCTTGTTTAGCCTTTGCAGCAGATCGTGAAAGAAAATTGTTTGTCGCACCTATCATAACAGAGAATAAAATAGGATTGGCAGGTGTAGCTGCATGAAAAAATTATTGTTAATTGTCTGAATCAAACAATTTATATATTGATTAATAAAATTAAAAACATGCGTATATTAGGCATAGAAACTTCCTGCGATGAAACTGGTGTGGCTTTGTTCGATTCTGAGCATGGCTTGTTAGGACATGCGCTATATAGTCAAGTAGAATTACACGCTCAATATGGTGGTGTGGTTCCTGAACTGGCTTCCCGTGATCATGTTCGCAAATTAATTCCATTGATTAAAACCTTACTCAGTGATAGTAATACTAAAGCTGATGAAATTGATGGGGTTGCATACACCGCCGGGCCGGGGTTAATCGGTGCTTTATTGGTTGGGGCTGCTGTTGGGCGTAGTTTGGCTTGGGCTTGGCAGGTGCCTGCCATTGGTGTACATCACATGGAAGGTCATTTGCTTGCATCAATGCTTGAACAGCCTGCTCCTACTTTTCCTTTTCTGGCTCTACTGGTTTCCGGCGGACATACGCAATTGGTAGATGTGAAAGCATTGGGAAAATATACCGTTTTGGGTGAATCTGTAGATGATGCGGCTGGGGAAGCTTTTGATAAAACAGCGAAATTATTAGGTTTAGGCTATCCGGGTGGCCCGGCTATTGCGCGTTTAGCTGAGCAGGGTAATCCTGATGTTTTTCATTTTCCACGTCCTATGACGCGCCAACCGGGCTTAGATTTTAGTTTCAGCGGTTTAAAAACGAGTGTTTTGACTACTTGGCGAGCGCAAGTTGATAAAAATAAACAAGTTAGTGCTGATATTGCCCGTGCTTTTGAGGATGCTGTGATAGATACTTTAATTATTAAATGTCGTCGCGCTTTGAAGCTAACGGGTTTAAAAAGTTTAGTGATTGCAGGCGGGGTGGGTGCGAATCAAAGTTTGAGGACTGGTTTATTGGCGTTTGCTGATAAAATGGGTATCAGTGTTTATTACCCTCGCCCGATGTTTTGTACTGATAATGGTGCAATGATTGCCTACGCTGGTTATTTACGGCTTGCAGCGGGAGAATCTGAGCCGTTGGCATTTGGCGCACGTCCACGTTGGTCAATGGAGACTATTAATGATAACAAATAAACAAGTTCCCTTATCTTGGCAAACAAAATTAGCGGCTGAATTTGAAAAGCCTTATTTTCAAAAATTGGATGCTTTTCTTGATGAGGAATTGAAAACTGAAAGTATTTATCCGCCTGCTCCTTTGATTTTTAATGCTTTTGAAAAATGCGCCTTTGATAATCTGAAAGTGGTCATTATTGGACAAGACCCTTATCATGGTAAAGGGCAAGCGAATGGGCTTTGCTTTTCTGTTAATGATGGTGTGAAAATTCCGCCATCCTTGAGAAATATTTTTAAGGAAATTCAAAGCGATTTAGGCAAAGAGATACCGAGTTCTGGCAATTTAGAACGCTGGGCAGAACAAGGGGTATTATTATTGAATGCTATTTTGACTGTCAGAGCCAGTAAAGC
>JAUXCJ010000244.1 GCA_030618965.1 Thiomargarita sp. | reverse complement strand
TCGAAATGACAGTTGGAGCGATTTGGCGAAGGTATTGTGTTATTATCAAAAGATTTTTTTTCATTTTATTTCCAACAAATTCTTATATAATCAAGAACTAATAACTAATAACTAATAACTAAATAATGCGTCTCAGCAAACTCAAACTTTCTGGTTTTAAATCTTTTGTTGATCCGACGACGCTTTCTTTTCCAAGCGATAGAGTCGGTATTGTTGGCCCCAATGGCTGTGGTAAATCTAATGTCATTGATGCTGTCCGTTGGGTGATGGGGGAAAGTTCAGCTAAACAATTGCGTGGGGCTGCGATGAGTGATGTGATTTTTAACGGCTCTCGTACTCGTAAACCCATTGAGCAAGCTTTTATAGAACTCATTTTTGAGGATGTTAATGTGCCACAATATCCTCAACATTCTGAAATTGCTGTTAAAAGGCAATTGTCCCGTAGTGGCCAATCGGTGTATTTTTTAAATGGTGTCCGTTGTCGCCGTAAGGATATTACCGATTTATTTTTAGGAACTGGTTTGGGGCCGCGTAGTTATGCCATTATCGAACAGGGCATGATTTCGCGCTTGATTGATGCTAAGCCTGATGAATTGCGCGTTTTTTTAGAAGAAGCGGCGGGAATTTCTAAATATAAGGAACGGCGCAAGGAAACTGAGCAGCGGATGCACCACACCCGCGAAAATCTAGCTAAGCTTGACGAGCTGCGTAATGAATTAGATAAACAATTGCGTAAACTCAAAAAGCAGGCGAAACAAGCTGAAAAATTTCAAGAACTTAAAGAATCAGATAAATTGCTGAAAGCACAATTGCAAGCCATCACTTGGCATCGTCTTGATACCGCTGTACAAGAGCAACAGCAAACTATTGATGAGCAAAGTATTCTTTTAGAAAAAGATTTAAATGATTTAAAAAATTTTGATACCACCCATAAACAGCAGCGTGAAGCGCAAAAGATTGCTCAAAGTACTTTCAGCGAAGTTCAAGAAAAATTTTATGAAATCGAGGCTAAAATAAGTCAATTAGAGCAATCTATTCAACATGCTAAGGAACGACATGAGCAATTATTAGAGGATTTAGAACAGCTTGAAAATAGGCGACATGAGGCTCAAAGTAGCTTGACATCTGATCAGCAACAAGCGGCTAGTTTGGATATAGCAGAAGCTGAAAGCGAATTAAGCCTTAATCAGGAAAACGAAACGCTGGCAGAGCAAGCTTTGCGTGAGGCTGAAGAACAGTTTCATGAATTGCAAATTACTTTTGATCAATTTAATCAACGCGCTGCTGAACCAAGTCAACGTGCTCAAGTTGAACGCGCACGGATGGAAAGCCTTGAACAGCGTTTAGCGGAAAATAAGCAACGTCTTTTGCGTCTCCATGAGGAGGGAAATGAGGTTGATGTGAAGGCTTTGGAAAAGGTTTTGGCTGATTTAGAACTAGCTATAGTTAAAGTTAAAGCTAGCTTAGAAGGAGCTGATACTATATTACAAACGCATCAAAAATCGGTGCTTAAACTGCGTGAACTCACTCAGGAGCAGTCAATACAATTACAAGGGCATCACTCGGAAGTTCATAAACTCAGCGGACGCTTAGCTTCATTGGAAACGCTACAAGAGGCAGCATTGGGTAAAAATGAGGCTGAAAAAAGCGCGTGGTTACAAGCCCATGGATTAGAGAAAGTATCACATTTAGCGCAATTTTTACAGGTTGAATCAGCTTGGGAACGGGCTGTAGAAATTGTTTTAGGTGAACATTTACAAGCTTTGTGTGTTGAAGAATTAACGGCATTAGAGGCGGCTTTGGAAAATCCGCCACAAGGTGAGTTAGTTTTATTTGAAACTAAAAATTCTCTTAATCTTAATTTAGTAAAAGGGAGATTATTAGAAAAAGTACAAGCACCTTGGGCTTTAAGCAGTTTATTGGGGAGCATCTGGATTGCTGATACATTGAGTGAAGCTTACAAGTTGCGCGAGAAATTAGCTGCTCATGAATCTGTGATTACACCAGAAGGTGTCTGGTTAGGTCCTAATTGGCTATATAGTCAACAAATGGCAGATGAACACGCTGGCGTATTGGCGCGTGAGCAAGAAATTAATGCCATAAGTACACACACACAGGTGTTAAATGAAACGGTGCTAACACTTTCTAAAACGCTTGAACAAGAGCGTAGTCGTTTGCATGAAGATGAAAATCTTCGTGAACAAGCACAACGAGATGTTAATGAAATTCGCCAAGAATTGTCTCAATTAGAATCACAACAGGCTGGAAAACAGGCACGTATTGAACATATCAAGGCACAATTGCAACGCATTGCCAAAGAACGCGCTGAATTAAATGAACAAATATCTACTGATAAAGAAACATTGCAAAGCACTAGCGATAAATTACATGCTGCCCTTGAAGAAATGGGAGAATTAGCGGATGAACGAGAAGATTTGACTCGTGAGCGCGATTTATCTCAAGAAATTCTTGTCCAAAGCCGTCAAAGCTCACAATCAGCTAAAGATGAACGTCATAAGACTGAAGTACGCCTAGAATCCTTACGCACCGATCATGCTCGTTTACAGCAAGGCATAGTACGTTTACAGGCACAACTAGAACAATTTAAAGACCAATCTTCTGAATTACAAGAAAATATCAAAAAACAAGTGGCTCCGATAAAGGCTTTGCAGGAGGAACTCGAAGAAAATCAGCACCAGCGCACTGAAATAGAAGAAGCATTAATTCAAGCTAAACAAACTGTAGTCCATTTAGAAGCCGCTTTAAGTGACTACGACGGAGCACGCCAAGGTATTGAATCGCGCAGCAATGAATTACGCAGTAATATCGAAAAATTTCGTATGAAATGTCAAGCTAATCAAGTGCGTAGGCAAACATTGGAGGATGAACTAGCCAAAACTGAATATAGCCCAATTGCCTTACTTGGCGATTTACCAGAATACGCCGATGAATCCAGTTGGGAGGCACAAATTGAGGCTGTTGAGCGCAAATTAGAACAAATTGGTTCTGTTAATATGGCTGCTTTAGAAGAATATGAAACCGAAATGGAACGCAAACAGTATTTTGATAATCAGGCTGAAGACTTAAACAAAGCATTAGATTCATTAAGCCATGCAATAAAAACCATTGACCGTGAAACACGCACACGTTTTAAACAAACCATTGATCAAGTTAATGAATTTTTGCAACAGATGTTCCCGCGCTTATTTGGTGGCGGTGAGGCGAGCTTAGAATTGACAGAAAATGATATACTAAAAGCCGGCGTGACAATTATGGCGCGTCCGCCAGGTAAACGCAATACTCACATACACTTACTCTCAGGCGGAGAAAAAGCGTTGACCGCGATAGCCTTAGTTTTTGCTATTTTTGAACTTAATCCAGCCCCGTTTTGTATGCTTGATGAAGTTGACGCACCGCTGGACGATAGCAATGTGGGACGTTTTTGTACATTGGTCAAAGCCATGTCAGAACGTGTACAATTTATCATTATTTCTCATAATAAAATTACCATGGAAATAGCTGACCAACTAATAGGCGTTACAATGCAAGAAGCTGGCGTATCTCGCCTAGTAGCGGTCGATATTGATATGGCAGTCAACATGATAAAGGCATGAATTAATGAACAACTTATTTCTAATCTTAGTTATTATTGTTATCGTTGGGATAGCAATTTGGAGATATAAAGTCAATCAAAGCGCGAAAGGTGATATGGCTAGACGTCTCAATCGTGATTTATATACAGACGATTATTTTGATGACAATCTGCTTGAACCAACACAGGTTGAACGCACAATACCTTTGTTTCACACCCCTAATGAAACGTTCCATGAGCCGGTTTCTGAAGCTGATACTATGGTGGTGGATCCATTCGATGAAACGCCAAAGAATCAAGCGGATTCATCTCAGAAACAAACTGAATTAATGGTTGTATTATATGTAGTTGCC
>JAUXCJ010000371.1 GCA_030618965.1 Thiomargarita sp. | reverse complement strand
TGCGTCATCCGGGGGAGTCTACTTGGGTTGTGTTATCCCAAGATGATGCGCCTTGGGCGGCGCGTGTTTCGGTTTCTGGTGGCTGGGAGTTTTTGCGTCAGCCAGGGCGAAAGCTGGGTTTAAATGACACGGCTAAAGAACTTGATCAATTAGTTTTAAATCAATTAATTGAGTCTGTGGGTGATAATCCAGTTTTGTTTGCGCCACCACGACAGCTTAATGGTTTGCAACGGGCTGCCGAAGATTTGGCATCCCCACCCTACGCGATAACGCTTGATAGTCGTTTGCTTGTAAATACAAAAACTTTATCAATTCAACAGCGTAGGCGTGATGATGATATTTATATATTTGATTGGAATACTATCAACGCTGGTTTTATCAGGCAATTTGTTGATGAGCAGCAGCTATTCGATGGCTGTCCATTTCCAGTTTTGATGACGGTAAAAGCTTATGCGGAGGGCAGGGCGGAAATTTTAAGTTATTATCAGGGTGAATCGGGATTAGGTGCGTCAACTGTTATTTTAGAGGCTCCACAACAGTTCCACCAAGGTGCAAAACCTGTGGGAATGGGTTTGGTTTGGGCTTGGGGTTTTGGAGTTAATATGTGGCAATGGGCTTTAAAACCAACGGCTTTGCCTAGCGGAAACAAATGGATTTTTGAATGTGTACCGCCTAATATTTGTCGAATCAGCGTTGAGCAGGGAGAGGAGCAAGTTGAGTGGACGCTATTAGCACCAGTGATGGATGTCTGTTTTGATTAGGATGGCTACAATAATAAATGAATAGTTTAATATTTTGGCGTAATAAAAGCTCAAATTCTATACCCGCATCAGTAGAAAAGCTATTTATAGAGTTGCGTGATGAAATACATCAATCACGCGAACTCTTGGAAAAAATCAAATTTCAGCAACTAGCCACTAATAAGAAGATAAGTGCCCTTGAATCAAAGTTGTTATCTTCTTTGACTGAACAGAATTCGTTGGAATTGCGTCGTCAAAAATTTAATCCTAGCTCTAAAGCAGCTAAGCCAGCCCCTTCAGAGTCTGAGCCCCTTGAGCTGATTAGCGTTGAATTGAGTAATGAGTTGCGAATTTATTTGGAAAATCACCGTTTTTTTGATCAGGAATCATGGTTGGTATTGTGGCAGGGTAATCCGGCTGCTTGTGATTTAGCCAAGCGTTTAATCTTCGAGTATCCACCACTGAAAGCTGTTATGATAGAAACTTACCATGATATAGCGGTTTGGTTAAAAAAAGCGAATCCAAAAATACATTTAATTATTCCGAAACTTAACGATGAATTTGATTCTAATCAACATGAAATGGTTAAACAGATCCAACAAAAGGGGCTTGTAAACCGTGTGCAAAAAGTCAAACGTCCAGGCTTAGCTTGTGATGATTCGGTGCTGGTGAAAGCGCAGGTGGTGTCTAGTTGAATAACAAAAACAAATAACAGCACAATCCTTGATTCAATTTCTTTCTGACCCAAATTTTTTCACATGAACGGTTCTAAAAAAATACAAGCAGAAAGGGAGTATAGCTTTATTCGTTATAGGGTTTATAAAACTGTAGAAAGGGAACTCCAATACCTTTTTCAAAAAACCATCATGCTTACCAGTATAGATGAGAAAGCATTGAAATATTGGCAAAAAATATGGGTGCCACAAAATTATAGATACCCGCCTTCAGGCGGATGGGATTGGCGAGATGAAATAACAAAGGTGAGACAAACAATACCTAAGAGATTTGAACTGGCGATTTGGCATGACGAAAAACTTTGTGGATTAGCTCTAGGTAAACCATCAAAGGGGACTAGCCATAATGCCATTTATCTTATGGAAGGTTCTCCCATTAAGCACCCACTGAATGCCTTAATAACAAGAATAGTTCTTGAAGTCGGTATGGCTTACGCGATCGCTTTAGACAAAGAATATTTAATGTTGGTTGATCCCCTAGAGAAAATGATCAAGGTTTATACTAAAAGATATGGCTTTGAGTTTAGAACTGCGAAAAATCATCCGAAACGCTTTTGTATCAAAAAGGTATAGTTATGTCCGCTATTTTGAGTAAAGCAGATGAAGAAGAACTACGTTTAGCTTATGATCTATTTTATTCAGATCGTCGTTTAACTGAAGAAGAAAAAAGGGTATTATACGATCCAACTAAAGATCAAATACCTACCCTAGCACAGGTCAGAAAAAGACTGAAAAAATATCAGAGCCCTTTCAGCAAACCGCCGAAACTGCTCACTGACATTCCCCTAAGCTCCCCAGAGGTGCATAAACAATCTCTCAGCGCGTTGAATTGTGTTGATGAATTACATGCAAAAGCTAAAGAAATGGCGGATTTGGCTTTTATAGCAGGAAAGGAAAATCATAAGGATAAAACCAAACTGTTGTATAAACAGGCGTTTGATTATGAACGTAAAGCCGCAATATTAGCACAAACTGGTGAGATTGAATTTACCCCAGCGGAATTGTTTGAAAGTGCTGCCGATTTAGCTTTGAATGCGGAAGCCTATCAAGAGGCAGAACAAATGATTGAATTGGGTTTCTCTGCTGAGTCTATTATAATAGAGGAGACAGAAAAATTATTAGGATTGTTAGATTACTTAGCGGATATTTATTATGAAAATGGCGAATATGATAAAGCTCAACCCTTGCTTGAAAAAGCTTTAGAGATTCGTGAAAAAATCTTAGGGGCCGAAGATCCGCAGGTAGCCACATCTCTCAATCAGTTGGGATTGTTCTACCAAGAAAAAGCTAAACGATTGTTTGAAAAAGCTTTGGCTATTGTACACAGGAGTTCCCCACAGGTTCAAAATAGGGTAGTCCCTACAAACCAATGCAGGTATTAAAAATCAATTCGAGGATAAAGTTTTTTTTTGCAAAAAAAAACTTTATCCTCGAATAGTTATATTCAAAAATAGATATGACTTAAAAC
>JAUXCJ010000388.1 GCA_030618965.1 Thiomargarita sp. | reverse complement strand
TTATACAACATTTTATCTCTTAACTTAATGGCAGTGAGTGGTATAGCTGGTACGAAGCGGGGCCATCTCCGACCGGCCCAGCTACGATGAGAAAACCATTGGACACATGTATTATGTCGCGGATACCACGTCCACCGAGATTCACGTACAGCAGTTCGTATGTCTCTTTGGGTGCATCAAATTTCAACTTCATCACTGGCACATAGTTGCCACGGAATACTGGTCCGCGAAATCCAACGTACAGCCACCCTTCCTTCACGGCGATTCCCTCGATGTCAACTCCGTTCTCTTTACTAGGGATTTGGCTGAATGTCTTGAGAACCTTGTCCTTTTTGAGGATCTTCCGGAGGCTGATTTTCTTTTTATCTGAATCTCTCCCTTGAGAGTAGAGCGTTAAACGGTAAAGCCAATCGCGGTTTTTTTCGTCCTCAATTTTGTCCTGGCGGAAACTTTTCCTATTCTTCTTATACTTCTTGTCGCTTTTGACGCGCTGGCGTTTTGAGGAATGCGAACCTACAACGAACACGGTATCACCCTCAACGGCAATTGCTTCGATATCCATCTCTTTACCGTCTTTTTTATTCCCTTTAAAGAGGAGGATGTTGCGATCCACTTCATAACGGTCGTCTCCGACCTTCTTCAGTACCTGAATGAAATTCTCTTTTTCATCCGGGCCAACGCCTTCATCGGAGCCAATTACTAGAAAGGAGCCGACTTTCGCAATGGCACTGACATCTTCAGGTGCTTTGATACTACCCAACATTTTCACGGTAGCTAATGGTTTTAAATATTCTCCTGAAGCCGCGTGACTCAACATGACTCCGACAAAACAGGCTAAAATCATTATGACTCGTTTAAACATATATTAATCTCCTTGTAAAATTTTTAGGATTCTAACATTAATCCTTATTGATAACAAACCTAAAAAAATCAACCACCTTACCACCAATTTTTTATAAGTAATTGAATATCAAAGACAACCCTGAGTACAACGGATTTACGGAAAAAACGGATTTAAAAGTATAAATTTATTAGATTTAATCAGTTTTTTCCGCAAATCCGTTGTACTAGATTTTTATAAACTGATATAAGAATCAACCACCAACTTTAAACCAAAACTTCCAACTGAAAACTGATATGCGTGTCCTGATTATCGAAGACGATCCCGAAGTCGTTGCCTATCTCGTCAAAGGGCTGAAAGAAAATGCTTACACTGTTGATCATGCCACGGATGGCAAGGACGGGCTTTTTATGGCGGTGAGTGAAAATTACGATGTGATGGTGATTGACCGTATGCTCCCTAATGTTGACGGGTTGACTATCATCAAAACCGTTCAGTGCCAAATCAATGACTGCATTTGTCTCACCTATATCCCGACATGATAAAAAGCAAGCCTCAGTAATAACCGCTTCACTGCTTAACAATGGGGGATTGATACTTTTGATTTGATGTGTCACCCAATTGTGATAAACATCATGACGATTGAGTAATGCGATTAAAGGGCCTGTATCAAGTATGACTTGTTTTTTCATAAACCAAAACCCTCCATATAGGCTTTGTTGGTGGAAAGATCTTGTGGCCCTTCTATACAGCCAATATAATTTTTGGCTAAGTCATAGCATGAAACGAGTTTGGCTTCAGTTTGATTAATGGCTTCTTTTTCATGCCTAATTTGGTACAAAACAACAATGATGTCATCAATATTAGCCGTATTGGGCAATTGTGAAATTGCGGTGATTGCTGCTTGTTTTAAAGTTTCCATTATAAATACCTCTATTTAGGGTGTCTTTTAAGTCAGTTTTTTTCAAAAGTGCCCTGTTATGTAAAAGATTTTGCCCTTTTAAGGTAGAAATAGCTAGACTCTATTTTAAGTAGAAGTTGAGCCGTTTTTGTCCATTAATGAGCATAAGTTGGTATAAAATGTAGTAAAATTTTGAATTTATCCAAAGTCGAAGACTATGAAAACTAAATATAAAATTGTTATGCTGGTGGGTGCTGTTACCTTATTACTTCTCTTGCCGATGGGATTAAAATTATTTCCAGAAAATAATGTCGCCATTCATATTGCGTTTGTTGGCCCCATGTCAGGTGAAAACGCGAGACTGGGTAAGTCTATGACTCAAGCTATTCAATTATATCTTGATAGCATCAATAAACAAGGAGGAATAAATAATCAAAAGATTGTCCTTGATATTTTTGATGATCAAAATGATGCCAACACAGCTATCAAAATGGCACAAGATATTGTAAAACAGAATCGTGCTGTTGCTGTCATTGGACACCATTACAGTGTTTGTTCCATCAATGCTGGAAAAGTCTATAAAAAAAATGCTATTCCAGCCATAACGCCGACATCGACTCATATTGAAGTCACTCAGGATAACGAATGGTATTTTAGAATGGTTTTTAATGATAATTTACAAGCCCATTTTCTAGCTCATTACGCCAAGCATATTCTTCATCAAAATACGGTTAGTATTATCTCTACTGATGAAGCGTATGATTCTTCTCTTGCGAGTTTATTTGAAAACGCTTCAAAAAATTTGATTGATATAAAATATAAGTGGTTGTTATCACATAATAATGAACCTAAAATTGCTCAGATTGTTAGTGACTTGCAGAGCAAACCGGATGCGGGACTCATTTTTTTGGCAACCCATGCGCTTGAAGCTGTCAAGCTAGTCAAATTAATTAAGGATGCTGGGATTAAAAATCCTTTGATGGCTCCAGATTCTTATGCCAGCAAAAGCTTTTTTCAAGGCTTTTTGAATTATCCAAAAGAAAAACTGACACCAGGTTACTATACTAACGGTATCTACGTTTCAACCCCTTTCATTCTTGATACGGCTAATAGAC
>JAUXCJ010000093.1 GCA_030618965.1 Thiomargarita sp. | reverse complement strand
CAAACAGTGCCATCCGTTGCATGGGCTGTCCATTGGCGAGCTTAGGCTCAAAATCGCTGTGCAAATACATGATCCAATCGAGTGATGTGTCTTTAATTTCCTTGAAAAAGACGACATCTTCAGCATAGTGCAAAGCCACGATAACGGTGGTAGCAAGTAAAAAATTTATAAATAGTTGTATAAAAAGTATTTTTTTGGAATTAAATTGTTTTGGTTTTAAGAAATAGCGGAGTAGCGCGATAATGTGTTGCCAAATGGTGCGGTTTTTTGGTGTTGTATTCATTTTGGTATTTCAAGTGAGTCAGTTTTTTTTAGCCTCGTCGTTGCACAACAAAGGTTAGTTTAGGACAGGGTTGCAAATACCGTCCGGCAATAAAGTACAACGAATGACGGAGATAAACAAATAAAGGTTAATATTTTCAATAGGATTGGTTTTGTTAGTTATCTTGTAAATTACATTATTATTCAATAAGTTAAACTTGCAATAGCTTTTTAAAAGCTTCACCGATTTGCACGATTACCAGGTGGGTTTCTACAACCCACCCAACACCCTAATTACCGCGCATTTCTAAACCCACGCTGTTGCCGATACCCCGCCATCGTCACGTTTGGCTCAGTTTCTCCAACCTGAAAAAAAGCGATATGAATCACCGATTCATCTGCTACCAGGGCAGAGCCAACCATCGTCTTAGCTTCAAAACGGTGATCTTCGCCATATCCCACTGAGGGATAATGCTCCGCTGTGCAATTTATCGTTGCCGCTAAAAAATCCGCAGCCAAGCTGATGGATGGTGTCTCACACTGTTCAGCATGCATAGCATCCATCGCATAGCTTTTGACCAATTTTGAATGTAACAGTTGATAGGCTGAGGCACGGGAAAGTATATCAAAACCAACCACTTTTCCATTAATAAACACCAACGCTCCGTGCTGCTGAGGCTGATACTCAAACGCTTTCTCATACTCAGCTAAATCACCAGCCTTCGACTCATAAACATCTCGCATCGCGCCCGTCGGTGAATTCACCCCGCTTTTCCTTGATAATTTGTGAATTTCATCCCAGACTTGCCCCTGATCAGAGTAATGACCTCTGCCATCGCGCAAGGAACTGTGTACTGATTGTGTTTTGGATGATCTCAGACTGTGCGACATTACATGTCCGGAACTGGAAAATTCATCCGATGAATAAGCCCACCGCCCCTGTTCCGTACAACTCACTGGGATGACGATATCAGAGTTGGGTTTGAGCAAAACAGTCGTATTGAGCACACGATTTTGTTTGGCGCCCATCAGTTCCTCGCCATCAAGTAAGAGTACATATTGGGCAGCGGTGTTAGTCACTTTCAATTCTGGCACCGAGCCACCCTTATCTATTTCAGTGATTTTAAGCCATTGCTGATCTAAAGCCTCCTGCAAGGTGAGGTACATCGGCCCAGAATCGGTCAGGGCGAAGAGGGGCACAATGCCCATGTTTTTGTAGACTTGGCTATTTCCTAATTTCACTGACTCAATATATTTCTGAATAATGGGATTCATAATTTTATCTCCTCGCACCTCTAGTTTAATGTCCAAATTTGACTTAAAACTGAAAATAAATAATTAGTCCATTGTATAAAAATTCTTTTATAATTGCTGATTAAATATATTTAATATTTGTCAATTGTGTGCTATTTGTAGCTAATATTTTTATTTATCATTTTATTATTTTTGCCGAATTCGTTCTATGAAATTATTAATCAACATCTTACAGAAACCAGGTTTGAGAAAAAAAGTACTACTTTTTTCTATTGCACTGGCACTTTTACCACTAATTTTTTCCAGTAGTTCGATGATTACGATTACTCGAAGCGAACTGAAAAGTGCTGTGAATGACACTATGATTCAGACAGCACAAAGCCTGGCAGCGGAAATTGATAATATTTTCATTCGTACTTGGCGTACACCGTTGCAGTTGCTTGCTAATGCAGTGGATAATAAGGATTTGGGGGCAGATGAAAAAATTGCATTGTTACATAGTGCTAGTAAGAGTATGCATGATTTTGCGGTTTTGCAATTGACAGTTGCTGATTTTCCGCCAGTGTTATTTGTGCAAAAGGATATTCAGAATCAATTGCAAAACTCAGGACAATCTGTAGTCGATATTTTACAGGCGAAATTATCTATAGATCAAATTGGCAATAGCGAATTTTATGTTGATGAGAATTTGCATTATTTACCTGATGCTGATATTTGGTTAATGGATTTATATAAACCGTTAAAAAATCCCTTATCTGGTCAAACCGCGATGCTGGTTGCACGGATTAATTTATCCTATCTTGCAAATCTTATTCGTACCCAGAGATTTAATCAAATCGGGCAAGTAGATTTAATTAATCAACAAGGGCTGGGGATTTTTAATCCATCTAGTGAAAAGCTAATGGAAACAATAGTAGACACAGTAGTAAAATTGCTAAAAAATAGCACTTCTGTAGTCAGTGCCATGCCTTTTATGGCTAATGATGGTACCAAAATGCTGGGTGCTTATGCCACTTTGGATACTCGTCCTTGGGCAGTGGTTGTTACAATATCTGCACAAAATGCTTATATTGCAATTAATAACATGTTGTATTTATTGTTTATTTGGTTATTTATTGGTTTAACATTAGCTATTTTGGTGGCTCTTTTGTTTTCGCATCGTCTTACTAAACCCATTCTTGAAATTGCGACTGTGGTGCAACAGGTTGGGCAAGGCGATCTGAGTAAACGTGTCAAAAAATTGCAAACAAATGATGAAATTAGTACCTTGGGGCAATCTATTAACGATATGATACAAGGATTGATTGAACATTTTAATTTGCAAAAATTCGTTTCAGGCGGCACTTTAATGGCGGTTAAGCAAGCTGGGCAAAAAGGTGTCAAGCTGGGTGGAGAACGCCGTTTTGCTACTGTATTCTTTTCCGATATTCGTGGTTTTACGGCTTTTTCTGAAAAGGTAACACCAGAAACTGTAATTAAGATGTTAAATACTTATTTAAGTGCTCAGGCTAAGATAGTAAAAAAGTATCATGGTGATATTGATAAATTTGTGGGTGATGAATTAGTCGCAGTGTTTCAGGGGAAAGATATGGTGTCTAATGCCGTTCTCTGTGCCTGCGAAATTCATCAGGCAATTACGCAACTGAACCAACAACAATCTGCATGGGATATTAAAGTTGGGATTGGTATCAATTGTGGCGATATGGTGATGGGGGCAATGGGAAGTGAGGAACGTATGGATTATACTATTTTAGGTGATAACGTCAATCTTGGAGCACGTTTGTGTTCCCATGCGGCTCCACAAATTACCTTAGTATCAGATAATGCATACAAGGAATTAGAAATTAATGGGAAATTGGATAATTTGCTGGAGAAAAATATTTATTTACAAGCACAAACACCTATTCAGGTGAAAGGAAAAAACGATCCAATTGTCATTTACCAAATTGATTGTAATGAACTTGTCCCTTAATAATGCGATTTCTCCCCCCCTCAATCCCCCCCCGCTGGGGTGGAAGCTTCCCCCTCTCAGCGGGAGGGGGTTAGGGGGAGAGAGAAAAGGTAAAATCAACTAACTCCTAGTATTTTCAATAAATTAGCTTATTAAGGGACAAATATAATGAAAATTAACTTAATTAATTGCTTATTAGTGCTAGTTTTGACTGGGCTGACGTGGATAACTGAGGCGGCAAATAATTTGCAAATAACTTTTAAAGCTGGCGACAATATTCGTCAGTTAGCTGCAACCCATTTGCATAATCCGGATTTATGGCCAGAAATTCTTCATGCTAATCAGTTGAATGCCGTTCATGAACTCAAGATTGGCATGACTTTGAAAATTCCGGTCAGATTAATTTTGACGGTTGATAAAAGCTTTAAACTTTTACAGAAAAAAATCCAACAAGCCAATCAACAGGGGGCGCGTATTTTAGCAAAAGATGCAATTCGCCTTGCTATTAAACAACAAAATCAGGCATTGGATAAACGTCAAGCTGGGCAATGGCAAGCTTCTTTGCAATTAGTTAATTTTGCATTAAAGAATGCAAGGATTGCTTTAAATGAAACTCAAAACAAGCGTTATAAGCAGGTACAGGCACTATTAGAACAAGCTAAAGGTCGGGTACAAAGACGTAAAACCATTGATTTTTATTGGCATTCAGTCAAGAAGAATAGTTTATTGGAAGAAATGGAAAGAGTGCGTACTCTGGCAAATTCTTATGCTTTAATTAGTTTTCGTGATGATAGCAAACTACAATTGGCTGCTGATACCCAAATTGTCATCCATAAAATGCGTCAAGATGCTTTAAATAAGCAGGGGAGTACCGGAGTTGTATTATACAAAGGTGATTTACACGCTTTGTTAGGAGGTAAATCGCAGCAACCTGAACAATTTGATGTCAAAATAAAGGGAGTTAAAACTAAAATTAAATCCGGGCAATTTTGGATGAATAAACTAGGAAAGAAGGCACTTATTGCTAACTATGATGGTGAAATTGAAGTGTCTTCTGCTGGCAGCACGGTTATTTTGAAAACCAATCAAGGTACAGTGGTTAAAGAAAATAAAAAGCCAATGGCGGCAAAAAATCTGTTACCTATGCCAAAACTGTTGCAGCCAGAAAATTACGCGATAGTTTATGGTAATGGCGTTACATTTATTTGGAAACCTCAGCTAGCGGCTAAGGGTTATCAGTTAGATATAGCGCGTGATCCGGTTTTTAAGAAGTTGGTGACTCATCAATTATATTTGCACAAAGCTCCATTTTTTTTGTCATTGCCTGAAACGGGTTTATATTACTGGCGTTTAGCTGGCGTTGATGTATACGGTTTGCCGGGAGTAAAAAGTAAAACTCGTTTTTTTAAGATTCAAAAAGATACGCAGCCACCCTATTTAATGATTACAAGCCCAAAAGAAAACAGCATTGTGCGGCAATCATCTATCAAAGTGTTGGGTAAAACCGAACATAATGCAGTTCTAGCAATAAATGGGGAAGCAATTGAACTCTCAAGAGATGGAAGTTTTCAATTTAATTACCCATCGCAAGTCGGTTTGAATAGACTCACCTTAATTGCTCGTGATCCTGCTGGAAATAATACTAAATTATCACGTAGTTTCAATTACATGCCAGATAATATGGTTAATGTCCGTTACGACGCTAAATTAATACGCAAGGCTGAAAAGCATTTTGTAACGCGGCAATCAGTGTTGACTTTAGGTGGACAAACGCAAGCGGATAGTCAGATTGAACTTAAAACACCAACTGGTAAGTTATTAAAAACTGCTAGTGATAAGCAGGGAAATTTTCAATTTAATTTGCCACTCCGTCAGGGTTTACAGAAATTTAATTTAGTTACTATTTCTCCTAGCGGTTTTCGCACAACAGACTCTTTTATTATAGAACAGGATCAAATTCCTCCAGTTATTCATTTATCTTCATATGTACCAGAACGAACCGCTAAAGCACAGTTGTTAATAGTAGGAAAGTTGGATGGCGCACAGCAATTAAGTATCAATGAGCAAATACTGAAGCTGGATGCGGCGGGAAACTTCAGTCATACAGTGAATTTGCAATCTGGCGACAATGAAATACGTTTATTGGCAAGTGATATTGCTGGTAATCTTAGCCGTTGGCAAAAAACAGTTTTCCTAGATCAAAAACCACCTAGTTTAGTGAAGTACAAGATTTCACCTAAACGCGCTAAAGGGGGTGATCGCGTTCAATTGATTGTTTATGCTCGGGATGAAAGTGGACTTAAAGTTGGTGCGGCTTATCGCTTAAAAGTGGCAAATACTCCCTTATCAGGTTATTTACGTCTTTCTTACAATCGCAAGTAT
>JAUXCJ010000076.1 GCA_030618965.1 Thiomargarita sp. | reverse complement strand
TTATGGCTAGCCATTGCTAATAAGCCCTGTGCTTGACCTAATGGAATCAGCACAGCAGAGCCTATTTTGGTATCAGGAAATAAATATTCCATTGTCTCTACCGGGCATTGTCCACAAAGCGGTTTATTCGATTCAAATAAGTTTTCAAATAAGGAGAATATTTCAGCATCATACTCAACAAATTCCGGGCAGTTAGCCAAGGATAGGCCGGGTAATTCAAACCAACGCACTGCCACTTTATCAGTATTAAATTCTTTAGATAAATTGTTGTATAAGGTTTGAAAAAATTCATATAAGTCTGCAACATCTGTTAGGGCAACAATTAAACGTTGAATACGTTTATTAAGTTGATCATTTTCTTTAGCAATTTGAATGAATTCTTTTAATTGTCGCTGTAATTTCTGATTTTTATCACGTAATGCGGCGACATCAGTAACCGGTGGTATTGTCATGACAGATAATAAGTCTTTGTGATAATTGAAAAAATCAGGATGCCGCCATAAGTAGTCTACTATTATATCTTCTTCGGTATTTTCAGTATCTTGCAAATTATTTGTGGTCATAATGAATGCTCAACCATTTTATTTAAAATAGCTTGTATATAGTAGAAAACACAATATTTTTATCCTTATATAGTATAAAATACTAAAGACAAAGGCGCATTGATTAATTAAACTATATACTATGCTCAAACGATGAACTATTGTAAAAATCACTCGTCTAAATAGAAAACCAGGAGAAATATTATATGATGAAAACCATTATCATGTTAATCAGCCTATTTTGGCTTTTTAACATGTCGGTAAATTCTGCTCTAGTCCCTGCACTTGATACCGAGCTTGTACCGTCATCAAGCTTAACCTCTGAAAAGCCCGCGCCTGAAACTGAAATAACCACGGAAAGTACCACGGAAAGTACAACCGAAAGTACAATAGCGAGTCAGAAATCGGCTGAAGCCTACATAAAAAGTGCCAACTACGCGGAACAAGAGGGCAATTTGAAACTTGTCCGAAAAATACTCAAAGAGGGCTATCAAAGCACTCAACAAATAGAGATTTTGTCCCAATGGCTTGTGATTGATGAAACCGTTCTTCAGGCATTGGAAAAGAAACATCAAATTAACTCCATGACTAAATGGACAAGTGAATTTGAAGATAAGTGCTTGAAAAAAATGCGTGCTAACTGTTCTGAATATGAGCGTCAAAAAGCAATTTCTCACCAAGAGGAAAATCAGATAGTCATTCCTGAAATAGAGGACGTCAAGGTAACACTGAATAAATACAAGCAATTAAAAGGATCTCAGATTGACAGAGAAAGCTTTTTAGATCAAGAATTTCTAGCCGGCGATGAGTTAGGCAAAACTATTTTTGATCAACATCAAACGCAAGTTCATCAGCTTAAGCGTAATCGCTGTCACTACCTGTCTTTTGATGTAATCAGTCCCTATTTAGTCCGTACTGAACAACTGATATTTATTTCAAAAATCAATAAGCCTGAAGGCAGTAGCATTTTAACCTTAGTATCGGATAAGTCGCTTCAAAAAGTGCGAGAGATAGAAATCCTTCATAAAGCGGCCAAAATTTTGGTTAATGTCGGTGTTCAAGGGATTATTTTTGATAGTGATATAAGCGTTCAGAAACATTTTTTGGATGTTTATGAAAAATTTAAGCAAACCGAAGGAGCTAAATTTAAAGAATTTAAAGAGATTGAAAAAATAGCAATACGGCTAAAAGAAGAAAAAAAATATGTATCTTGTGAGGATAGCTAATAATCGTGCAAGGTAACCTTGCACTCCCTCTGACAAATGGAGTGCAAGGTTACCTTGCACTTTTTTTTTTATAATAAGTTTTAATTCCAAATAATGATAACTAGCAATTTTTATAAACTAAGCGTAGCACTGATTTTCCTATGTCTTGTAGGCGTTTATACCTTTTTTGATAACAGCGGTATCTCACAAGTCACATTATTAGTTTTTGTCAGTATGGTTGGTGGTTATATGGCAATTAACATTGGTGCTAATGATGTGGCTAATAATGTTGGACCCGCAGTGGGTTCCAAAGCACTGACTTTGATCGGTGCTATTATTATAGCGGCCATTTTTGAATCCAGTGGCGCGTTAATTGCTGGCGGAGACGTTGTTAGTACGATAAAAAAAGGTATTATTGATCCCCAATTGATTGCTGATACGTCGGTTTTTATTTGGATTATGTTAGCTGCCCTGTTGGGCGGCGCACTTTGGCTAAATTTCGCAACGGCATTCGGTGCGCCGGTTTCAACGACACACTCAATTGTCGGAGGTGTCATGGGTGCAGGCATTGCTGCAACAGGATGGCAGATTGTCAATTGGTCAACTATGGGAAAAATTGCGGCCAGTTGGGTTATTTCCCCGGTTTTAGGTGGACTAATAGCGGCACTATTTTTGTATATCATCCAACATAGTATTTTTCATAAAGAAGAAACTCTAGAAGCCGCCAAAAAAGTCATCCCCATTTTAATTAGCTTGATGACATTTATATTTATCAGTTATTTGGCAATAAAAGGGCTAAAAAAACTGATAAAAATTGATTTGACAACTGCCCTCATGATTGGCAGTGCTTTTGGTATCTCCACCTACCTGATTGTAAAACCTCTTATTTTAAAAGCTTCCAAAAATATTTCCGATAGTAAAAGTGACATTAATAAACTTTTCACCCTGCCCTTGATTTTTGCCGCTGCACTTTTGTGTTTTGCTCATGGTGCGAATGATGTTGCTAATGCTATTGGTCCAGTAGCGGCCATTTACGAAGCTTTACAAACTGGCTCAATTACCAGTAAAGCAACTATTCCAATTTGGGTGATGGTGATTGGTGCTTTAGGTATTGCAGTCGGATTGGCAACTTATGGCCCCAAACTGATTAAAACGGTGGGTAGTGAAATTACAGACTTGGATCAAAGTAGAGCTTGGTCAATTGCGATGTCATCAGCAATAGTTGTAATTATTGCCTCTTGGCTGAAATTGCCTGTGAGTTCAACGCATATTGCGATTGGTGGAGTCTTTGGTGTGGGCTATTTACGCTATTATCTTTATCAAAAATACGAAAATGAAATTGAGGGGGTGAAATCTCATCATATCAGGTGCCTTCATAAAAAAATCACTAAATGGACTAAAAAATTGTCCACAGTCACAAGTGCAGATAAATTCAGGGAAATTCAATCCAAAATTGCTGCCAAAGAACAGAAATTGCAAAACATGCCGGTTGGAACTGAAATAGAGTTCACTAGGAAAGAAAAGAAACAACTGGAAAAAATTGAAAAACGGCAATATGTCAGACGAGATTTACTGATAAAGATTATAATGGCTTGGTTGATTACTGTGCCTGTTTCTGCGTTGATTGCAGCCGTGTTGTTTTTTGTGTTTAGGGGAATTTTGGGATAATAATATCGAGTATTATCTTTAGA
Source organism: Thiomargarita sp. (assembly GCA_030618965.1). Taxonomy (GTDB): domain Bacteria; phylum Pseudomonadota; class Gammaproteobacteria; order Beggiatoales; family Beggiatoaceae; genus JAUXCJ01. The sequence continues at coordinate 2,813 of JAUXCJ010000076.1, read as the reverse complement.
AAAGGATTAAATATAGTTATAATAAACTATTATTTACTCAAATCTATTGGAGAACTTTAATATGCCAAGCTATGATTATCGTTGTATTGAAAATGATCGTGTTGTTGAAGTCAACCACTCAATGACTAAAAAATTAACCACTTGGGGTGATGTTTGTAAACATACTGGGATGGATTTAGGGGGTATTTCTGCTGATAGCCCTGTAGAACGCTTAATCAGCGGTGGGCAATTCATTAGCAGTAACAGTTTGAAAAATCCTGAACCAAGTTGTGCTACTGGCAGTTGTTGCCCAAGTGGCGTGTGTGGACTATAACATTAAATTAAACCTGTCAGGTTTAGATCTAAATTAATCAATCTCATGTCTCTTGAAACTGAACTTAAGTTATACATTGCCCCTGAAGATTATAACAAATTGGTGCAACATCCACTGTTACAATCAGCAAGCCGTACTCAAACACAGCAATTGTACAATAGTTATTTTGATACACCGAAGCATGATTTATTGCAACAAGGCATTGGTTTACGGGTACGGCATATTGGCGAAAGACGGCTACAAACCATAAAAACGGCAGGCAAGGCTGTAGGCGGTTTGCACAAACGCCAAGAATGGGAAAATGAAATAACGGCTGATACCCCAGATTATTCAAAATTTCCAAAAAAGGCTCTACCGGTCAAGAAAAAAACTCTAAAACAGATAGAGGTGATATTCACCACAAATTTTCAGCGAACAACTTGGGATTTGCGACTAGAAGATGGTAGCGAAATTGAAGTAGCACTTGATGAAGGTAAAGTGGAAAGCAAAACGGCGGAATGTCCATTGAGCGAACTTGAACTGGAACTAAAAGCAGGCACACCTGAACAACTTTATAAAGTCGCGTTAATTTTACAAAAAGATATACCGCTGATGATTGAAAATAAAAGTAAAGCCGAGCGTGGCTATGCCCTGCATCAAGCTCAAACGCTGACATTTCACAAAGCTGGAGTGGTGGAATTACACTCAAAAATGACTGCTGAACAAGCCTTTATTCATATAATATCGCATTGTATTTTGCATCTACAAGCGAATGAAGATATGGTTTTATATGGTGAAGACATTGAAGGTGTTCATCAAATGCGCGTTGCTTTGCGTCGTTTGCGTTCCTGTTTGCATTTATATAAAGCTTTGATTCCATATGAAACACATACAGAATTACGCAATGAGATAAAATGGATAAGCGAGGTACTCGGAGTGGCACGAGATTGGGATGTGTTTTCGATAAATTTACAAAAAATACAATCTCCGACATTGAAAGATTTAAAATCAACCGTCGCTAATCTTCAAGCACAAGCTTATGTAGAAGTACGTCAAGCCATGCGCTCTCAGCGTTATAGTCGTCTACTGCTATTATTAGGGCAATGGTTGACTGAACGTTATTGGAGACAAAATCTCAAGGCAAGTACTTTGCAAGATTTAGACAGCCCTATCAAAGATTTTGCGACAAAAATCCTCAATAAGCATTATCGGCGTGTTTCCAAACAAGCCAAAAACCTGTCCCAACTCAATCCAGAACAGCTGCATAATTTGCGGATTAGCATCAAAAAAATGGCCTACGGCACTCGTTTTTTTACAGCACTTTATCCATCTGAAGCTGCTCGCGCTTATGCTAAAAGCCTTTCCCATTTACAAGACGAACTCGGCATTCTTAATGATACCAATGTAGCCAACGATTTACTTGATAAAGCTGAATTGGATAACAATGCACCTGCCAGACACTTTTTAAAAGGCTGGTACGCCCATCAAGAAATGACACATAAAAACGCTTTAGGAACAGCATGGCAAGCCTTTCTTAAGACCAGACGTTTTTGGACAAAAACAGATTAAAAAAAACCAATCCTTAAAAACATGCAAAAACTGAGCAGTGCTGCAACAAGTCTTAATCAAGTGAATCCTGCTATCAGAACAGTTTTACCCCGGCTTGTTGGCTTAACCGTTCTCGACATTGGTGGCGGAAAATATGATGCGAATAAAATCTATGCGGCTGGTTTAGGTGTTAAATTATATGTTTATGACAAATTTAACCGAACTGAAGCAGAAAACGCGGAAGCATTGGCTTGTCATCCAGATACGATTGTTTGTAATAACGTATTAAATGTCATTGATGATGGGCAAGCCATGCGTAACTTGATTGCTCTATGTGCTTCCTACCAAGTGCCCTGTTATTTCACAGTACATGAGGGCAATCAATCTGGCATCGCCAGCATTTCAAAAAAAGGCTGTTGGCAACGGAACTGGAAAACAGCAGATTATGTACCAATCCTAAAAAAATATTTCCCTAGCGTTGTTTGTCAAGGAAAAATGATTGTTTGTAACTAACTAACTTAGTTATAAACTGGCAAGAAAAAACCTCCTAAAATGAGATTTTCTTATCACTTATTGTGTGAATTTTAGATTACTTTTCTTCGGAACGGATAACCACCCTCATAGTACGGATAACCACCCAATCCACTAGACATCATCCAATTCCAGCCCCCCTGAAAATCCATTTTGATCAGTATTTTAGCTGTTGCCAACATTACTTAAAAGTCAAGCTAATTTCCCTTATTAAAAATATGATTTATAACTATTTGATCATCTTCAAAAAACTAAAACAAAATTTGTTGATTCACCATCAATAACTCAAAAACAACCGTTCATCACTATTTTTTTTGAAATTTAAATCATAAAAGCCTAGAATTAATCTCAAAGCAATAAATTAGGACAAAATGATGAGAAAAAAATAACTAAAACCAAAATAACCATGATTAATATTATCATTACCCCTAAATTTTTTTAA
>JAUXCJ010000050.1 GCA_030618965.1 Thiomargarita sp. | reverse complement strand
TTTGACTCAACATGAGGTTATTTCGTAGTTATTGGATAATAAAAATGAAAAAATTACCTGTATGTGGATATTTTAGTATTGCCGTTTGTGATTGAGCGGATAAGTGCCGAATTATTTATTAAGTTACTGAAAATTATACTTAATATATGAAATTGTTCTAAGTGTTTCAAATCCTTAAATACAAAGTCTAAACGATTGGGGCAAAAGTAGATGATTTCTAAAGTTACTAACAAAGTTGGTGCGATAATTGTTAATTGGAACTCTTTTCAGCATTTGCAAACTTGTCTTGCTAGTATTGCGGCTCAAAAAATTGAATTTCATAGGGTTGTCGTAGTTGATAATGCTAGTAAAAATCAACCAGATAAATTGACTGGTTCTTGTCCCAATAATACTGATTTTATTAGATTATCCTACAATGCTGGGTTTGCTAAAGCTAATAACATTGCCATAGATATGCTTGATGATTGCGATTGGGTGGCACTTGTGAATCCTGATGCCTTTCTTGAACCTGATTGGCTGGGTAATTTGTTAGAGGCAGCAGAACGAAATCCTGATTTTTCGTTTTTTGCCAGCCAGATGGTAATGGCACTTGATTCTACAAGACTGGATGGTGCGGGAGATGTCTACCATATAAGCGGGTTGGTTTGGCGTTCTGGACACGGAATCAAGAAGGATGAATATCCTTTAGCAGAAGGTGAGGTGTTTAGTCCCTGTGCAGCAGCAGCTCTTTACCGCCGTGATATATTAATAAATGTTGGTGCATTTGATGACGATTTTTTTTGTTATGTCGAGGATATTGATCTGGCTTTTCGGTTAAGGCTTGCAGGCTATCGTTGTCTGTTAGTGCCTGATGCTGTGGCAAATCATGTTGGATCAGCAACATCAGGCGGACAACATAGTGATTTTGCTGTTTATCATGGCCATAGAAATCTAGTATGGGCATTCATGAAAAATATGCCAGGGGCACTTTTATGGTTAATGTTACCTCCTTTTATTATTATGAATATTGTAGCTTTGATTTGGTTTATTTTACGGGGGCAAGGCGGGGTTATATTGCGTGCCAAGAGAGATGCTATCAGTGGAATCCCTAAAATGTGGAGTAAGAGAAAGAAAATTCAGGCAAGTCGTCTAGCTTCCGTATTTGATATCTGGAGTATTCTTGATAAAAGGATTTTCCTCAATAGACGTATGCGTATGAAGAGTATTCACAACAAATAAGAACTGCATGAGTGGATCGTATTTATGGTGAGTGATTTATATAGGGGAACGCTTTACTGATAGTACTCATTTATTTTTTCTTGGCGAAAGCTACTGATTTATTAAAACTTTTGAACTGGCTCCAAATCATTTAAAATGAGTCTTAATAAAACTATCCACCTTTCAATCGTAAGCCACGGACAGGCTTCATTAGTTAATACTTTGCTCAGTGATTTGGGGAAACTAGAATGCGCTAATAGTTTTCAGGTTACTATCATAAAAAACATTCCTGAAAATTCATCGTCACTTAATTTTCCCCTTTCTTTTCCTATTTCTATAATAGAGAATAAGCAGCCTAAAGGCTTTTCTGCAAATCATAATTTTGCGTTCAGGAACGCGCCATTTCCAGACCAAAGAAAATATTTTATTGTTCTAAATCCTGATCTTAGAATTAGTAACGATATTTTTACACCACTGACTAAAATATTAAATAATGAGACTAAAATAGGTGTGATTGCGCCTTTAGTGAAAAATCCAGCTGGTTTTTTAGAGGATAGCGTTAGGAAAATACCTACGCCTAAGCGCTTGTTTGAAAGATTGTTTGGTAATATTGGGAATTATGATCTTGATAGCTTAAGTGCTTTTTCAGAACCTGATTGGGTTGCTGGTATGTTTTTGGCATTTCGTCCTGAAACTTTTGAATTAGTAGGTGGTTTTAACGAAAAATATTTTTTGTATTGTGAGGATGTCGATATTTGTTGTAGGCTTTGGCTTAGCGGTTTTTCGGTTAGAGTCGATTTTACTCATTCAATAGTACACGATGCGCGACGAGAAAGTAGACGTAATATAAAATATATGTGTTGGCATTTGCTAAGTTTGGGGCGTTTTTTTCTGTCTAATGTTTATAGAAAGGCTAAATTTTTTCATTCAAAGCGAAAGATGCAGTCAGAAATGTAGGGGCAATCCATTCGAGGATAAAGTTGCCCTATTTAATTGTTGTTAATTGTTATTTATCTGTTTTTTTAGCAATGAATGATGCTAACAAATGAAGAAATATATTATTATAACTTATTGCAAATGTTAAAAAAAGTATTGAATAACAAATTAATTTTCATTAATCGTTATTTTTATCCAGATCATTCTGCAACTAGTCAGTTATTAACTGATCTCGCTTTTGAACTGGCTCAAGATCAAAATGTCCATATTATTACGAGTTCACAGCTTTATGATAATGTTTCTGTAAAATTGCCCTCTTTTGAAGTCATTAATGGGGTACATATTCACCGAATAAGGGCTAGCCGTTTTGGGCGACAACATTTGCTCGGACGTGCTTTTGATTATCTGACTTTTTACATCTCCGCTGCTTGGAATTTATGGCGTTTAGTTTCTAATAAAGATGTGGTAATTGCTAAAACCGATCCGCCGCTAATTTCTGTCGTTGCTGCTGTAATTGTTAAATGGCGTGGTGCTGTTTTGGTGAATTGGCTACAAGATTTATTTCCTGAAGTTGCTTCGGCTTTGGGCGTTTATGGTTTGCAGGGTAGGATAGCTAGGTTGATACAAGGTTTACGGAATTTTTCTTTGAAAGCTGCTGAAATGAATGTTGTGTTAGGTGAATTAATGGCAAAACGCTTAATTCAGCTTGGGGTGGCAAAAAGTAAAATAGCGGTAATACCGAATTGGGCGGATGGTGAGAGTATTCAAGCTGTTGCTAAAGTTAATAATCCATTACGGCTAGAATGGGGTTTAGCTGATAAATTTGTTGTTGGTTATTCAGGCAATATGGGACGCGCTCATGAATTTACGACTATTTTAGATGCTGCTGAACTGTTAATTAATGAAAAAAATATTGTTTTTTTATTCATTGGTGGAGGGGCGCAGCGAGAGTGGATTGCTGCTGAAGTAAGCCGACGCAATTTAGATAATTTCATTTTTCGTCCTTATCAAGCTAGACAGCGTTTGGGGGAGAGTTTAACTGTGCCTGATGTGCATTTGGTTTCTTTACGCCCAGCATTAGAGGGTTTGATTGTACCTAGTAAGTTTTATGGGATTGCTGCTGCTGGACGAGCTGTTCTTTATATAGGTGATAAAGAAGGCGAGATTCCGAATATTTTGCAGATTTATGATTGTGGTTTGGTTTTCGCTGAAAAAAATGCTATTGAATTGGCGAATCAGGTGAAAAAATTAGCACAAAATATTGAACTATATGAACAAATGGGATTTAATGCACGTCGGGTTTTTGATAAATTATTTGATAAGCCTATTGCTTTAGCTTTATGGCGAGAAATATTATTAAAAGCAAAGCAATAGTGTCTTTAATCAATTGTTATTTTTGTAGTTTTTTTGCGAGGAATGATGCTGACAAATGAAGAAATAGATTGTAAAAATGCCCAGAAATGTCCAAAGCATGATGCTTTCATGAATACCTGAATATAAGCCAATCAGGCCAATTAAAGCGAAGCCTATTGCTAAACCAAGCATAATTAACAGGGTATTTGTGACCGTTAAACCGGCATCTAGGAGTAAATGGTGAAGATGTTCTCTATCTGCGGCAAAGGGAGATTTTCCTTGAAGGAGGCGACGTATTGTTATGGCACCAGTGTCGAGTAGGGGTAAGGCAAAAATCCAGAGTACTGTTACGGGGCTCATGGCACGTTGCTCACCTTGAGAGAGGTTAATCAAAAACCACACTATCATAAATCCTAGAAACATGCTGCCAGCATCTCCCATAAAAACTTTCGCCCGTAATTGCCCGAAATAGCGTAGATTAAATCTTAGAAAAGCCAGCACAGTTGCAATTAATAATACTAGAATACTTAATGCTTGTTCTAAACCGGCTTTCCAAGAGATAAAGCTTAAGGCAGAAAGCGTTATTAAGCTTAATCCGCCTGCTAAACCGTCAATGCCATCAACCATATTGACGGCATTAATTGCCATAATTACCGCTAAAATTGTTAAAGGTAATGCAAAGTAGCCTAATTCAATTGGGGCAGCACTGAAACCAATGGCCCCTAAGTCATTTAGTATCACTCCTCCATTGATACTCATCAGGAATCCAACAAAAATCTGTGCTAGGAAGCGTATTTTTGTTGATAAATCATGAAAATCATCTAAAACGCCCACGATAATCAGAATGGCAGCACCACCAATTAGCGTGCGTAATCCTGATAGTGGTTGATCTACAGTCAATAAAGCCAACATAAATCCGCAGAACATGGCAATGCCACCAATCATAGGTATTTTTCCCTTATGATATTTACGTTCATTATTAGGCTGATCTACGAGGCCAATACGCAAGGCTAGGGGCTTTAATTCAAATAAAAGAATGGCCGTAATTGAAAAAGCTATTATAAAACTCGTCCCATAATGCATAAGTGTTTTTCCAGAAATTTTTTATTAAATATCAAGATTGATAAGGACTGCCTAACAAGATTCGGATGAGATTGACATGAAAACTGACTTTTAAAACACGCTCTGATTATTGGCAATGAGCCTTTAAAGCCAGTAAATCCTTATGATCAGGTATAGCTCGTAAACCATTTTCAATATGAGCTTGACAGGTTTTTTTATGGCCTTTTTTTAGGCTATATTGTGCTTTCTGTTTATAAAAGTCTGCAATTTCAGCGAGTCCAACTTGTGCTGGTTTGCTACTCGGACAAAGCTTCAAGGCTTGCTGATATTTTTCAAGTGCATTTTCTCTTGGCGGGTAAATCAATTGTGATACTTGCCAGTATTCATCCGCTTGTTTTATAATATTAGTTGTAGATTGTTCACACCGTGCCGCATCTGCTAGTTTTTTCGGTTCTTCAAGACGCTTTTTTTCGGCTGCCGCATCTGCTAGTTTATTTTGTTCTTCAAGACGTTTTTTTTCGGCTGCCACATCTGCTAGTTTTTTCTGTTCATCAAAACGCTTTTTTTCAGCTGCGGCTTCTGCTAGTTTTTTCTGTTCATCAAAACGCTTTTTTTCAGCTACAGCTTCTGCTAGTTTTTTCTGTTCATCAAGACGCTTTTTTTCGGTGGCTAAACGCTCTGCATCGTTTTGTTGACTGTTAGAGTCAACTCCTTGAATTTGCAGAACTGATGTGAGTACATTTCCTAGCCACTTGTTTATAGGTTGCCATTGCACCAGTGCGGCAGAACCCATGACCAACACCCCCACGCTGACGACTAAAAAAACCAAAGAATGTTTCTTTTTATCTGGAAAAAGTTCGGCTAAAAATTGTTCAGCCGTTGGTGTTCTATCATTCTGTTCAAAAGCTAAACCATGCAAAAGTGCCTTATATTGTTGACGCTTTAAACCTTTAATGGGTTTTGGAGTCAGTTTTTTATCTTTTGCTGTGGTCGCTTTTTTTCTTCCAAAGGGGTGTTCTCCAGACAATAACTTATAAGTCACGCAAGCTAAAGCATAAATATCATCTCGCGGATCTGGCTTTCTATCTAATAGCATTTCATAGCTGGCATAAAGCTCGGTTAAAGCCCCTAAGTCCCCCGGATCAAATCGGGTTTTCTCCCGTTCCGACTGATCAAGTGGGCGTGCAATACCAAAATCAATGACTTTGGCAATTTTCTCATATGGATTATAGAACACATTTGCGGGTTTGAAATCCATATGCGCGATCCCACTTTTATGTGCATGCGCCAGCGCATACCCCATATCCTTGATGATCGGTTCAGCTTCAGTTCGGGGAATGCCATTTGGGTGATTTTTTATGAATTCGTTTAATGGAATCCCTTTTAAGAATTCCATTACCATAAAATAGGTATTTCCGACACGATCTAAGTTATGTGCTTTGACAATTTTGAGATGATTAAGCTTTTTATAGCGGTTAAATTCACGCACCAGTGCTTTTAGCGCGTCGGGATGTTTTTTGAAATCTTGACTTAAAAATTTGATAGCCACAGAGCTATCGCGTGCTTCCCCTGCTTCCTGAATCAAGTCTCTGGCTTTCCAGACAACACTCATGCCGCCTTTGCCTGCTAATTCTTCTAAGCGATAATTTCCTCGGATGACTAAACCCGGTTCCAGAATCGGCTCAAAATTCTTATCTGAGGGTAATACACTAGACGGAGTCTGCCCAGATATGGGATTCTTCAGCCTAGTTTCTTCATCAACTTGCTTAATCTTAGTATTTAACACAAAATAATCGTCTGCCGAAAATCTATTAGTTTGATGCAATTTTGTTAGATAGTACTGTATTTCATTAAAAAGCGTCGGAGCTTGCTTGAGCGCCTGTTCAAGTCGACAAGCTAACTCGTCGCGTTCTAACTCGTTTCTCAAAAATTTTTCAAGTGCGGATTTGAAATTATCCATGAATTTTTTTCTTAAATCTGATCTGAATTGTGACACGCATTATCAGAAACTTATAGTACTAATAAGCCAATTGCTTTTCCACATCACTTTCTAAAATGTCCCACATTTTTCACCTGTACTCGTCGCTGTTTCTTATCCTTAGATGAAAATTGCGTCAACAATTTCCTTTCCCCATAGCCAATTGCTTTGAGGCGCGAAGGAGCAATGCTATGCTCATTGATCAGGTATTTTACCACTGTATTAGCACGCTTTTTGGAGAGCTTTTTGTTATACCTATCCGTTCCAGAAATATCTGTGTGACCTTCAATTTCAAATTGACAATTATGCAATTCATCCACCGCAAGTACATCACCCAAAAGGTCAACGAACTTTCGAGCATCCTTTGTCAGCGTATATGAATTTAGCTGAAACCTAATGGATATTGCTACCGATCTTGGTTGGAATGTTTTGTCTGTGCATGGGACTACTGAGTCACCAATATTTCTAGTCATTGATGTCGGCCTTAAGTCGCTCAGCAATTCTTCCTTACTGGGCAACTGGGGATAAAATCTTGGAGAATCATTAGCGGTCTTATTAACGGAGCTTACGCTTGAATTCCCTAAATCTCGCAGCAATTGGCTCTTGGTAGGTATATCATCATAAACCTTTACCTGATGATCGCCAGCAAAG
>JAUXCJ010000077.1 GCA_030618965.1 Thiomargarita sp. | reverse complement strand
TTTTTTATCTATAGAGTAATTTTTATGGAATATATAAAAAAATATCTGTAGACAATTTCATATATATTTTATAAAATAATTGTCAAATCTGATTCCAGACATTATCGTAAATGGTAATCTTAAATGATTATCTTAAACTTATATTTATGGAGAATTTTTCAATGAAAAAAAGCTTAATGATTGGTGCTGTACTACTTTCTTTATCTAGCATGAATTCTTATGCTGTTGAACCAGTAACCACTACTATTGCAGCGACTGCTGCTGCTAAGGCTGCGACTGCTGGTGCCGCAACAACTGCTGCTATTCTTGGAGCTGGTGCAGCGACTGCTCTCACAGGTGGTGTTGGTATTGCTGGTGGATTCGGAACGGCAAAAGTGATGAATGATGAATTATTCAGTGAGTGCCAAAATCAAAAGGCGTGTGACGCTGCGAAAATCGGTACTTACAGTGGTGCGGGTATTGGCACAGCGGGTGTCATTGCTACTGTGGCTATGACTGGTGCAAGTACAGCCGGTTTAGCTACAATAGGCAGTGTAATTGGTGGTGGTGCGATAGTGGGAACTGTAGCGGTAATTGCAGCACCTATTGTGGCAGCGGCTGCCATTGGTGGAGCAACTTATTGGTGGTTTGCTCGTGGAGAACAACAAGAAGCTACAGCGACTGCAACATCTGAAGAGTCTGCAACTCCTGAAGTGGCTGCAAAACCTGATAAAGTAGATGATACTGCAACAGAAGAGCCTAAATAATAAATAGTTAGTTGTAAAAAGAAATCCGATTTTTCCAAAAAATCGGATTTCTCAATCTCAATGCCCTAGAAATTTCCGCCCTCCTCCACTAGGCATGGCACTCATATGTGCTAAAATGCCTTTCATGCCTTCAGTTTCTCTAGAATTTCCAGTTTTAGTAAGCCCTTCAAAAAACGGTTACGACTTACGTCCCTTGTTTTTAGATAGTCCTCACAGTAGTGCTAAACGGTTTCGTGATGCCGTGGATTTACTTAGTAAAGAGGTGCGCCGACAATTTCGTGCTTTTGAGACGGAGCGTAAGACTATTGATGACTTGCTATGGTTTAGTTTTAATCCTCAACTTAAGTTTGAACGGAAAAAACTCTGTTTTACTCTTGGCCACCATACGATTTTTGGTGATTTTCTGATTGTACGTTTTTCACTTAAAGGTCATCAAATCCTTTGCTTGCCTCAATTTGATAATTTTTTCGCTATTCTTAGTAAGAATATTTTGAAAGATGGTAGTTTTAGCGAGCAATTAACCGCAATTGTGCGTGATCGTTTACTAGAAGAGCGCAAAAATAACCCTGACGATTTTTCTCCCAACGACTATTATGCCCATGGCGGAGAATTTGTGACGAGCATTTCTGTCAATATTAATACTAAACCGGCAATCTTTCCATTTGAAGAACAAATAGATGCGTGGTTTGCCTCTGTTAGCGGACAGGCAGAAAAATTTTCTGGTGCTGCTGAACTCGCTCGCGTAGGTTCTAATTTGCGGGATGATTATCCGAATAATTTGAGCCGAGATAGTTTGCATGATGCTGAGGTGGAAAGATTAAGTAGCTTGATTTTTGGGTCAAGGATGACAGCCATTGTTATTGTAGGTCCCCCTGGCTGTGGGCGCACTACTTTATTGCATGAAAGTTTTTATCGTTATCTTCAAGCGCAAGAAAGTAAGGCTAAAAAGGCGACAATTTGGCATATTGATCCTAATCGCGTAATTTCTGGTATGAGCATTGTTGGTATGTGGCAGCGGCGATTTGAGTCAATTTTAGATTATATGATTAAACGTAATCCACCTAGCCAACGACCGCGCTTGTTTGTTGATAACCTGGTTGCATTTTTTCGTGTGGGTAAAAGTGCCCAAAATTCTATGACTCTCAGTGATGTGCTTAAACCTTATTTGGAAGAACGGGCATTGACTTTCATTGCTGAGGTGACTCCTGAAGAATGGAACGTGGTTATGGAGACGGATCGCCGTTTTGCTGATTTGTGTCAAATCTTTCGTCTAAATGAACCAAGCTTAGTAGATACAGCCCGTATTGCGCTTAAGGCACGCGGACGTTTGGAACTACTACATGAGTGCGAAATTGATAATGAGGCGATAGAACGGATATTTGCTTTAACACATTCGGTGTTACGGGGCATGGCTAGGCCGGGCAATGTGGTTGCTTTCCTTGAGCGACTGGCTGCTAAGTATCGTTATCGCAAAGTAGGTGTTGAACAGGTTGAAACAGCCATTAGTGAAATAACTCAGATGAGTAGCTCGGTGCTTGATCGTAAAAAAACCTTAGCTAGAAAAAAAGTTGAACAAAGCCTTTCGGCTCAATTAATTGGTCAAGCTGAGGCTGTCAATAGTCTTGTTGATGTGATACAAACAGTTAAGGCGGGGCTGCAAGATCCTAAAAAACCAATCAGTACTTTGCTTTTTATTGGTCCCACTGGTGTTGGTAAAACCCAAGCGGCTAAGGTGTTGACTCGTTATTTATTTGCTAAAGAGTCGCAATTAATCCGCTTGGATATGAATGAATTTGTAACAGATGCGGATGTTGGACGATTGATTGGTAGTTGGGGACGACCTGATGGCTTGCTGACGATGCAAGTGCGTCATCAACCTTTTTCTATTCTATTGTTGGATGAAATAGAAAAAGCACATCCCGCTATACATGATTTATTGTTGCAAGTTTTAGGAGAGGGACGGCTGACAGATGTCTTGGGGCGTACCACTGATTTTACAAATACCATTATTATTTTGACTTCCAATTTAGGGGCTGAGCAAGCCAGCCGTCATCTGGGTTTTGTTGAAAGGGATGTTAAAAATCAAGCCAGTAGCTATCGGGCTGCTGTTGAGGACTTTTTTCGGCCTGAACTATTGAATCGTATTGATCGTATGGTTGTGTTTAATGCTTTGGCATTGCCAGATGCTGTTGCGATTACTCGCCTGCAATTGGACAGTTTATTGCAACGTGATGGTTTTGTACGACGAACAACGATTTTGAATATTTCCGAAAAGGCATTGCTAGAAGTCGCCCAACGAGGATTTGATGCAGTTTTGGGTGGACGTGCTCTTAAAAGAGCTATTGAGCGCGATTTGACTGCACTGGCTGCAAGACAATTAGTGGAAATAAGCGCGACGCACCCTATTTTATTAGATATTGACTGGGTAAATGAGCGTTTACAGCCTCAGATCACAGCTTTGGTGCCGGTGTCACGGGAAAAAGCCATATCTAAGCCAATTGAGATGACATTGGAAAATGTGAGGAATTTATCTGATTTGGTTTTGGATTTAAGAGAAAGACTTTATGCTTTACGGGATAAGGCTGGTGTTGAACTGGATTCTGCTGCTAGTGAGGATATACGGTTTTTATTGACAATGCAAGAAACTGTTTTTGATATTAAAGAACAATTAGATGATATTTTATGGGGTATGGAAACGGCGCGAGATCCAAATGAAGCCTCTTTTAATAAGGAAAAAACGACCGTCAAGTTCTCTTCTAAATACGGTGAAAATATTAAAAACGCTGATTTTTATGCCTATCAGGATATACGTGATTACTTAGAAGAAATTTATGTACTCGCGCCTAAACTAATTAAAGAATCTCAAAGTCATTGGTTAAGTTTATTAATGAAGGCTCGCTTTATTAGCTTTTTTGGTTTAGGTTTGGAACAGAATATGCTGGATAAAGTGAGCTTAAGGCTGCATTCACGAGTGCATGGCGGCGGTGACAAAGCTTTAGATTATCTCTTGAATAGTTATGAAAAGGCATTGGCTTATTTAGGCATAGAAACTACGCGCCAGTTGGAGACTGAGCAGGGTTTTCGCTGCTTAGAAATGAAAGGCCCACGCTTACGGACATTATTAAGTCTCGAAGAGGGTATTCACTTATTTCACCCGCCTAACGAAAATGCGCTACCTATCCAAGTGAGTTTAATCCCTCCCCCTAGCCCCCTCCCAGCGGGAGGGGGATTAAGGGGGAGGGCGCAACAATTACAAATTATTCGTCATTATGCACTTGATGAAAAGGCGGGGGTATTAAGCGATTTACGCACGGGCTTGTTAAATCGTACAGTGTTGGAAGCTAATGAATGGGCTTTGCTTTGGTATGTACAATTGCCAGTGGATAAATGAGAGCAAACTTTGGCAAAGTCGGATAGGCTGGTATAGTATTTAAATAGCGTTTCGTTTTTAAAGCATTATTTTCAGTGTGGGCATTGCTCACTTTTAATCAGCTAAATTTGGAGATATTCATAATGCCAACTTATAAATTAGTGGCTGCGATTCTGCTCTTATCAGCATCATCGGTATTCGCTGATGCTATAAAAAATCTCAATAGTGCAAATGGTGATCAGCTTGATTATCAACATAATACGAAAGCCCACTCTGCTATTATTGGAAATAAGGAACCAGTTCCATCATTTTCAAAAGGTTTATTTGGAAATCAAGAACCTACCCCCTCTGCTGCGGGTGATAAGAGTTATTTGACAAAAACTCTCGCAGAATTACCAACGACTCAATTAGGGGTTGAGACTGAAGGTTTATGGTCAAATTGTCAAATCCGTTTTCTGCTAGGATTAAATAATGTGCCTAAAAAAGGGCGAATTAGTGGTTTTTTATTGGGGGCAGGGGGTAACAGTTCATCAAGAATGACTTTGTCCACTATTATTATGTCTAAAAATCTAAGATTTGGAATCCCATTATCATTTGCGACGGAAAAATCTTGTTGGAGAATGTTTGTGCCACAGTCCTTCTCAATAGAAACGGCATTAAGGAAAAAATTAAAAGCCGCACAAAACAAGCGACTCTTATATATACTGAAGCATAAATAAGCAATAGGGGAATCTATGTCATATTTATGACATATAATTAATTGTTATTTTTAGAATAAATATTCATTAGTGTGCTGAATGATTAATTTATGGTTAATATAACCAATATAATCAATGTATTATTTAACTGTGCCAAAATAAAGAACATTTTGTTAGTTGTTTTGTTGACAAGCAGAAATAATTGATCAATAGTTACTATCAAGGGAAACAACTAAACCCTAACATTACTACAAGTAACATTACAAGGGCAGCAAAATTAGTATTGATGCTTGCCCTGATTACTACATACAACTTTAAATAAGGATAAACTCTAATGAAAAAATTGTTAATTGCTGGTTTCGCTGCTTCTGCTATGCTTTTGTCTTCTGCTCCTTCTGTTTTTGCTGCTGGTGCGGCTATTCAGAATTTAGCTAATGTAAGTGCTATTTCTAAAACCAAGGGTAGTAATAACAAGGTAAAAACTACTGCCGCAGGTGTCAATGTTCAAACGACTGGTAGTGGTTCTGGTATTGTTAATCCGAAAGTGAAAAATACAGGTGCTGTTTCTGCACTCAGCGAAACAGGAGGATCAAACAACACGGTCACTACAACTGCAACAGGCGCTAACTTAGCTGCGAAGAATGGCGGCAGAATTATTAATGCTAAAGTTACAAATACCGGTGCTGTTTCTGCATACAGCAAGACAGGAGGATCAAACAACACAGTCACCACAACTGCAATTGGTGCGAGTGTAACTGCTGGGAAGTACGGTAAACTAAGTGGTATCACTGCTAAAAATACTGGGAAGATCATAGCTAAGAGCTATACTAACGGCTCAGGTAACAATGTCACAACCAGTGCTGTTGGTGTCAGAGTTCATGCTGGTGAATAAGCGAGTCATATTGCTTTAAAAGCGACTATCATTTAAGTAGTAACAAAACCCAGTTTTTTTAATCAAAAAAACTGGGTTTTTGTGTTTTAGATCAATCCTTTCAATTTTGTTGGAACTAAAGCCAATGTATCAAAAATCAGCTTAATAGCTCTGATACTTATGGCAGGTGCAAGCACAATACCTTTGCAAGAACAACTATTACTGTTGGCTCTTCTACAAGGGTTCATGTTGAAAATTCAAAGGGAAAAACAGTAGTAACTACTGTTGGCCATTCTGCAACTGTTCATGTTGAATTTAATGGTAATCCTGCCACTTCTTTCGCCTATTCAATCAAGATTAATCCTAAAGCGGGACAAAATATAACTTTTCACCATTAGGGCAAAAACCTCAGAAGTTTCCAAAACCTTTGAGATCTGATTTACAAATAATTTAGGATTTCTATAATATACTGAAGCACAAATTAAGTAATAGTTAATATAATTAATCGTTATTTTTAGAATAAATATTTATTAGTGTTTTTTGTAG
>JAUXCJ010000180.1 GCA_030618965.1 Thiomargarita sp. | reverse complement strand
GTTAAGGTTAGGGCTTTGGAAAAATATGAGTACAACGGATTAACGGAAAAAACGGATTAGTTTATTGGTATTAAGTTAATCCGTTTTTTCCGTTAATCCGTTGTACTATTTGTTAAGTAAGCGATTTTCATAAAAATGAGTAAATATAAACGAATTTCACAGTCTGTAACTGTTTTTCACGATTACCCACTACCAGAAACGAAAGCGACGCTGGTTGGTTATATTGCACTTATTACCGATTATGACTTGGGCGTTCCTATACCTTATTTACTCTGTGCTATTGGCGAAAAGTATAAAAAGTACGAAAAAGGACAATGGCGTGTATTTACACCAAGGCACGCTCCCGAGGATACGCTTTTTAAAAAATGTAAAATTTCTTAAGAATAAAAAATTTGATATAGAAGATGAGAATAAAAATGGTGGATTGTATCCTTATGATCCAATTCAAGAAGATATTGATATTAGACAAGAACTTCACACCGTTTTTGAATTGATGAAAAATGATCAGGGAAAGTTAATTATTAATCCTGATCCAACTTAACCACATTCCCAAATGTCCTGGAACTGTTTCTCAATACCAGTTATAAATTTCAACTATTTGGTGGGTTTCGCTCTCGCTCTACCCACCCTACGATTAGATTTGTATAGATAAATAAAATCAATTACTTAAAAACTTGTGTCTAAGTGAGCACGCTTGGGAACGAGGATGCGTAACATCAGTTAGTCAATTGTTCTAACAGCTCCTCCAATTTTTCACAACGTTTTGAAAATTCATCACATTCTTGTAATAAATGCAATTTTCCTTCTCTATCTAATTTATACTTATTCGGCTGCATTTGCATAAGATTGACAAGTTTTAGGGGATCAAAGGCGGGTTTTTCGTCAAATAAAATATAGCCCCCTTCTGCTCCAAAGTCTATTTTATCTATGCCTAATGCTGTACTTTTCAGTTTTATTTCGGTGCTTTTAAGTAAGGCAGTCGCTGCTTCTGGTAATAATCCGAATCGGTCTATCATTTCTATTTGTATGTCATTCAGTGTTGCTATGTTGGGGGCATTGGCAATGCGTTTGTACATGATTAGGCGGGTATGTACGTCTGCTATGTAGTCATTTGGTAGTAAGGCTGTTGTGTGTAGGTTCACTTCGGCGCCGTGCGAGAGTGGTTGATTAAGTTCGGGTTCTTCTCCTGATTCTAGACTTTTTACCGCTCGTTCTAGTAGTTCTGTGTATAAGTCATAGCCTATTTCTTGTATATGGCCGCTTTGTTCGCCGCCTAAGAGTTCTCCTGCACCGCGAATTTCTAAGTCATGGCTGGCGAGGGTGAAGCCCATTCCGAGTTCTTCTAATGATCCTATGGCTTCTATTCGTTTTTGAGCATCTTTGCTCATGGCTTTGCGTGGTGGGATGATTAGGTAAGCGTAGGCGCGATGGTGGGAGCGTCCGACTCGTCCTCGTAGTTGGTAAAGTTGCGCTAATCCGAGTTTGTCGGCTCGGTTGATAATGATTGTATTTGCAGTGGGTACGTCAATGCCAGTTTCAATAATTGTTGTACACACGAGGACGTTAAAGCGACGGTGATAAAAGTCTTGCATTACTGTTTCTAGTTCGCGTTCCCGCATTTTTCCATGTGCTGTATTCACCCGCGCTTCTGGTACTAGTTCTTCTATTTCTCGCGCCATTTTTTTAATGCTTTCAATATCATTATGTAGTAAATAGACTTGTCCTCCGCGTTTTAATTCTCGTAATATCGCTTCTTGAAGCAAGCCATTTTCCCATTCACTGATAAAGGTTTTTATCGCTAAGCGGCGGGCAGGTGGGGTGGCAATAATTGATAAGTCGCGTAATTTGGATAGTGCCATATTTAGCGAACGTGGTATTGGTGTTGCTGTGAGGGTGAGTATGTCTACTTCTGCTCGTAGCGATTTAAAGCGTTCTTTTTGTTTGACTCCAAAACGGTGTTCTTCATCTATTATTACTAATCCTAATTTGTTGAATTCGATATTTTTTTGTAGTAATTTGTGTGTACCTATTACAATTTCGGCTTTGCCTTCTGCTATGGCTTTTAAGCTTTCAGTTTGTTGCTTTTTGGAACTAAACCTTGATAGTTGTTCAACTTTTACTGGCCAATCGGCAAAACGGTCTTGAAATGTTTGATAATGTTGTTGCGCTAATAGCGTGGTTGGGACTAAAACCGCTACTTGTTGTCCATCCATTACTGCAATAAAGGCGGCTCGCATGGCAACTTCGGTTTTGCCAAAGCCAACATCGCCACATATAAGCCGGTCCATTGGACGTTCTGAGTACATATCATCAAGTATGGCTTCGATAGCTTTTTGTTGGTCTGGAGTTTCTTCAAACGGGAAAGCTTGGGCAAAGGCTTCGTAGTCATTTGGTTCAATTTTGAAAACATGCCCTTTCCGTGCTGCTCGTCGCGCATAAATGTCTAATAATTCGGCTGCAACATCGCTAGCTTTTTGGGCTGCTTTAGTTCTCGCCTTTTCCCATTGCCCTGAACTTAAACGGTGTAAAGGAGCATGTTCTGGGTCCATACCAGTGAAGCGTCGCACTAAATGGAGAGAATAAATAGGCACATAGAGTTTATCTTGTTTAGCGTATTCAAGGTGTAAAAATTCTGATTCTATGCCTCCGACTGTTAATGTCACCAATCCTTGATAACGTCCGACTCCATGTGTTTCATGAACTATGGGTGCGCCTATAGTTAATTCGGTCAAATCGCGGACAATTGCATCGGTTTCTTTCTCTTTGCTGCGTAATCGGCGTTGAGCAACTCGTTCACCAAATAGTTGAGTTTCGCTGATGATGGCAATGCTATTTGATGCGAATTGGGTTTCAAACAGTGATAATTGACTTTTGGAGTCCAAAGCTTTAGCTTTGGCTGGTTCCAAAGCTAAAGCTTTGGATTCCAATATTAACCCTTGTTGGAGTGGCGCGACTGTGATACAAAATTCGGCTTTATTGTCTAAAAAGGCTCGCCAATTATCTACCTGTGTTGGCTTTAAATCATGTTTGTTGAACAGTGTTAATAAACTTTCACGTCGTCCAGTAGTTTCAGCAGCAATTAATATACGTCCTTTAAATTCTTGGATAAATGTTGTTAATGCTGCTAATGGTTCTGAGGCACGCGCATCAACAGGTAAAGAAGGTGGTTGACGAGTGGCGAACTGAATTTCGATACTTTTTTCTTGTTGACTCAGATTGATATGGCGATAATTGTTACATTCTGCAAAAACTTGGTTTGCTTGTAAAAATAATTGTGTCGGTGGCAAAATCGGGCGTTCTTTCTGATGGCGCAATTGTTCATAACGTTGATTAATTTCTTGCCAAAATTGTTCGGCGGTTTCTAATACGCCTTCTAGGGTAAATAGAATGCTATTTTTGGGTAAATAATCAAATAAGCTTTGTGTTTGTTCAAAGAATAGCGGCAAATAATATTCAATGCCTGCGGGTGCTAATCCAGCACTTACATCTTGATAAATCTGACATTTACTCGAATCTCCAGAGAACGCTGTGCGCCAGTTACTACGAAAATGTTGAATGTTGGTTAAGGGTAATTCACTGGCTGGAAGTAAACGAATTTCATCAACACTTGTGTCTGTGCGTTGCGTTTCAGAATCAAAACGCCGAATATTTATTAACTTATCATTTGAAAACTCAAGACGATATGGATGCTTATCGCCCATTGGAAACACGTCTACTAATTCGCCGCGTATTGCAAATTCGCCATGCTCCATAACTTGTGAAACGCCACGATAGCCGTTTTCGGTTAATAATTGTTGTAGTGGATTTAAAGCTTGCCCTGTGCTAAGCAATAAACTGTTATTTCTCACATAGTTTATCGGTGCGAGACGCAACATCAGCGTATTAATAGGTAAAACTAATAAACCTTGTTCAAGTGTTGGTAGCTGATATAAAGTATTTAAACGTTCAGAAATAATATCTGGATGCGGGGAAAAAATATCATAAGGCAAAGTTTCCCAATCAGGAAAAGTCAATAACGGTAAATCAGTAAAAAATTGAATATCCTCAATTAGTCGCTGTGCTGATAATGAGTCGGGGGTTATTACAATTAAAGGCGCGTGTTGAGCCGCTTGACTAATAGCTAATCCGACACTACTGCCATATAAACGGCTCCAATCTTGGCGTTGCTTGGGTTTACAATTTAGGGGTGGATGTATAGGGTTTGTGTAGTTTTTAGTCATTTTTGTATAGTTCAATATAATAGAGTTGATTTATCACGTCTATATTATGACGAATTTTTTTATTATTTTCACATTGAGCAAATAACATATATGCAATTTTGATTGGAAGCCTTTATTTTAAAGGATTTAAATTATTTTATTGTCTGAACTGTGATTGATGTGATTTGTTTGATTGCTCTGATTTGGATTTTTTTTAATCATAGTTAATCAGTTAATCAGAAAAATCACAGTTCAGACAATCAGTAAATAAGAATAACTACACAGATTGCATTTAATATGGGAATTAGAGCTAATATTGATATTATTATAATTTCTGGGCTAGTGAAACCAAATACTGGTGGTATGTCTGTTAGTCCACCTCCACCCTATAATCTTCCGACTCACCGTCGCTCTGTTGAGTTTG
>JAUXCJ010000026.1 GCA_030618965.1 Thiomargarita sp. | reverse complement strand
TATAAGTAAGTTTATTTATAAGGAAAACCCTAAAATACCCAAAAAAAATTTTCGCTGCCTCGGGCTAAAGACCAAAAGACAAAAACAAAAAAACCAAGGGAAAAAGCACCAAGAACCAAGGTTAAGGTGTCCTGGCCAGCCGCAAGCCGTAGAACCAGAGACGATCCGCCGGCTCGTTCCTGCCACGGTTCGCCGAGCGCGTCCTCCTAGCGTTGTTGAGCCACGAACCGCCGCGCAGTACGAAAAGGATGGCACTATTTTTGCAAATTTTTTCCCTGCCTTGATACTTATCCTTATATTCAGAGCAAGTCCATTCCCAGACATTGCCTACAGTATCATGCAAACCAAACTGATTTGCCCTAAAAGAGCCTACGGGGGCAGTGTACTTAAAACTATCTTTACAATAGCTATTATCACACACGCCATTATTAGAGCCAATATTATTACCCCACCAATACTTAGTTGTCGTACCAGCACGAGCGGCATATTCCCATTCTGCCTCTGTAGGCAGACGATATTTTTTTCCAGTTTGCTGGCTTAGCCATTTAGCATAAGCCGTTGCGTCATTCCAACTTATACAAGTAACTGGATGACTATTATTTTGAGAAAAACTTGGATTGCGCCAATTAGCACCTTTCTGCTGACCCCATGAGCCATTACGATAAGTCCAACAAGTCCCATTTTTTTCGGCATCCGTTTTATAACGACTTGCCTTTACAAACCGCTTAAATTCGCCCACAGTCACCTCATATTTCCCCATAGCAAAAGCACTAACCGAAACCCGATGCACCGGTTTCTCATCAGAATACCCCCCACCTTGAATATCCCCCATCCTGAATGAACCGGCGGGAATCCTTACCATTTCAGGGCCTTTACTACCATTTCTTAAGGTATCTCTAAATACTTTGCTAGTTTTTTTACGCCGTTTTTCTGCCGCCAGACGCGCTTGGGGTTCTCGTTCAGCTTTGGCATCTGCTTGTGCCTTTTCTCGTTTTAAACGCTCTATTTCAGCTTGTTCTCTTGCTTCTTGTTTGGCACGCCTTTCAGCTTTAATACGCGCATGGCGTTCTCGTTCAGCCCTAGCCTCAGCCTCAGCTTTCTCTCGTTTTAAACGGGCTATTTCAGCATTTTGTCCAGTTGGTGTTGGTACTACTGCTGCCGTCTTGCTTGCTGAAGCAACAGTGGTTTTTTTCTTCACAAAATAAAAATCTTCTCCTTTTAAGGAAGACGATTCCCAAGGTGTTTGACGATTACCGGTTTTTTGCCCCACAGTATTACGCACTCTTTTAAACATCATCTCAATTGGCAAATTCGGTTGATGAAGATGTGCCAACAGCCCAGCCGTATAAGGGCTATTACGTCCCTCACCATCCGCAGCCGTATCACCTGGCGAGGTTGCATAAGCAATCAAGGTACCAGTTGGTACATTATCAGTCCGCGCCAAGCCTTTTTCCATGCCCTTATTGAGACTTTTAAACGGATTATCACGACAAGCATCCAAAATCACAATATTCATACTATTATTGGATTGCTGCATAGCAGTCAAGACATCACCAGCCAAAATGGAACGATATTTAACATGGCGCACCGATAGTTCAGGCAAATCAACTGGGATCAAATAATTTTGATCATCAATTTGTATCCCATGCCCTGAGAAGTAAAACAAACCGACAACGCCTTTACCGAGTTGTTTCTGAAAGGCAGTAATAGCTTTATCCATAGTTTCCCAACTAGCATTTTCCTTTTCAATCACAGAAAAACCTACTGAACGTAAAGCTTTAGCCAGATCTATAGCATCATTGACAGGGTTATTCAGCGGTGCAAACTTATAATCAGCATTACCAATAACGAGTGCGACTCGTGTTTTAATTGGCCCTTGATTATTTATAGGCCGATCAAGACCGCGATTAGACAACTGACTTGGTACAAATGGTAGTTCTTGACAGGCTGTCAAAAACAAGAGGAGTGTGGTTATTAATATACGATACATGGTTTCTTCTCTATTAAATAATAAGAATCACAGTTCAAACAATGAGAACAGTTATACTCAATAAATCAATGGATTGGGGGTGGTGGTCCAACCAATTCATAAAATTAGCTCGGCTTTCTTCCGCTAACCTCCAATGTTGTTTTTTTGGTATGTTATTATACTCTGACTAAAAAATCACATCAACTTTGGAGTAATTTATGCGTTTGATAAATAAGCTAATTTTTCTGATTGTAATTAGCCTACCCTTAACGGGATGGGCTACCAATGTTCATTATATCCTTGATATAACAGTAGAACCAACAAGTAAGACTTTGATTGGAGTTGCCCGTTTGAAAGCTGCTGAAAACCGGACAATGCGCTTAAAGGTGGAGAATTTTTCCAAGCTGACAGTGGATGAGAAAACCGTCACCACTGAGCAAGGCTATATAACGGTAGATATTCAAAATGAACAAGAACTGGTGATGCGCTATGAGCTTGCGTTAGCTGATAAGCATTTTGTTGATCAAAACAACGTTTTTTTAATCGGGAACTGGTATCCGCAGCCCGATGAGTTGGTGGAGTACGCACTCTCCGTAACATTACCCAGCGGCTTTCTTGCCACCTCTGAAGCTGAGTCGATTCAAATCCAAAAGACTGAAACTGCGTCTACTTTTACTTTTGAGTTTAACCACCCCTTGGATTCCTTGAATTTGGCTGCTTCAAAAAATTACGTGTTGAAAACCGATGCCTATAAAGATATCGCCATCGAAGCGTATTTTTTTAAAGAGGATGCCCATCTTGCTGATACTTATATTGAGTACACCAAAAAGTATTTGGCAATGTATGAAGCCATGCTCACACCGTATCCCTATAAGCGATTTGCTATTGTCGAAAATATTCTCCCCACTGGCTTAGGTATGCCAACCTACACGCTGTTGGGACGTGCCGTTGTGCGTTTGCCCTTTATCGTTAAGACTTCGTTGGGACACGAAATTTTGCATGAATGGTTTGGTAATTCGGTTTTCGTTAATTATGACAAGGGCAATTGGGCGGAAGGAATCACCAACTATTTAGCTGATCAACACTACGCTGCCCTTGAAGGCAAAGGCGTAGACTATCGCAAACAAATCATGGTGGACTACAACGCCTATATCAATGAAAACAACGCCATGCCAATTAGAGCGTTTCAAGCCCGCCACAATAAAGCCGAACGTTCAATCGGCTACGGCAAAACCGCTATGATTTTTCATCAGTTGAGAAAACGCTATGGCGATGAAACTTTTTTTACCGCCTTGCGTGACTTTATTAATGATAATTCATTTCGCGCTGCCAGTTGGCGTGATATACAACACAGCTTTGAAAAGATAACGGGGGACAACTTAACTGCCTATTTTACTCAATGGATAGATCGCAAAGATATTCCCCACATCACTGCCGAAGAGGTTGAACTGCTAGTCGCAGAGGGCAAGCTCAAGCTTTCATTTACCCTAGTGCAACATTCTAGCCCCTATCATTTGCAATTGCCCATTACCATCCACACTGCTACTGGTAAAACGCAACGCTTGATTGAGCTTAGCACCCAGAAAGAAAAAATCACTCTAATATTGGATGAGCCACCTACCAAAGTTGTCATTGATGAAAACTATGATGTAATGCGGCAATTGGTGCCAGAAGAAGTTCCACCGACATTGGGCGGTGTAATGGGCAAGGAAAATCTCATTGTGGTAATGCCGCGTGAATTATGTAGGAATCAGAAATCAATTGTAAATCAGACCTCAGAGGTTTCCAAAACCTCATTTGCCACCACAAATCATTTAGGATGTCTATATCAACCACTCATTGATGCTTTGGCTATGACTACTACCACACAGCAAGATATTAAGTTTACGCAACTTAAGGACAATTCCTTAATCATTGCTGGATTTGATACGCCGATGGTGGACATGTTATTTGGCAAACAAATTGTTCCTAAAGACGGTGTGCGCGTAGTTGTCCGTAAAAATCCGTATAACGAAAAGGAAGTGATTGTCCTGTTACACGCCAAAAATGCTAATGAAGTCAAAGCGGTAGCACGAAGGCTTTCCCATTATGGCAAATATAGTGTACTAGCATTTACAGGTGGCAGAAATACTCAGAAAGCGATTACTGAGTCAAGCAAGGGCATTCCTCTATTAAGTCGCTCTCCTACCCGTGTACTAAAACCCAATAATGTGGCAACGCTGGATGACATTATGCCGATAGAGAGTCGCGTGATTTATGTTGGCGAACAGCACGATCAATTTTCGCATCACATTAATCAATTGATGGTGATTAAAAAACTCCATGAAGCGGGATATAAAGTTGCGGTGGGTATGGAAATGTTCCAAGTTCCGAACCAAAAAGCACTAGATGATTACATGGCGGGGCTTATTTCCGAGCCAAATTTTCTAAAACAATCACAGTATTTCAAGAATTGGCGTTTTGACTACAATCTGTATAAGCCAATTATAGATTATGTCAAAACGGCTGGCATTCCGCTGATTGCTCTCAACATCGACAAAAGTATTACTGGCAAAGTCGCCCGTAAAGGTATCCACAGCTTAACGGCAGAAGAAAGGCAACACTTGCCATCAGAAATGGACTTGTCCAATGACAGCTATCGAAATGACTTATACCAAGTCTTTCTCATACACCAAAAGCGTCAGGGACACCAGCATTTTGAATACTTTTTGCAAACTCAAACGCTTTGGGACGAAACGATGGCAGAAACTGCCCATCAATTTCTTGCCCAACATCCTGATACCAAACTAATAGTTTTGGCGGGCAACGGACATGTGAGGTACCGATATGGGATACCTAATCGGCTTTATCGGCGCAACGGCGAAGCGTTTACTGTCATTTTGCAGGATAAAAACCTAGACGAAGGTATTGGCGACTATATCCTATTTACAGATAAAATCAAAGGAAAACAATCACCTAAACTAGGCGTTTGGATAGAAGCAAAAGACAATCAAGTTATCATTAAGAGCGTTGGTAACAACACACCGGCAAAAAAGGCTGATTTGCAAATCGGCGACATTATCACCCAATTAGCGGGGCAAGAAATACATACCTTGGTTGACTTAAAATTGGTGCTGTTTTACACAGACATAGGTAGTACGGTGACAATACAAGTGATGAGAGATGGCAAGACAATCACTAGCGATCTGACTTTATTTGAATTTGGCCATCATCATTGATAAGTGGGATTGATTCAAATCAGCCAAGCTTGAATGGAAAAAAGGTTTGATTGGCGAGACATTTTTCCTCTGGATTTCCTCACCGTAAAGTTGAGTCAATCATGCTGAAACTGAAACCAAGCGTATTTTAAATAGTTCAACCCAAGATAAACCCTTTTCAAGACAACCAAGGACAACATTCGAGGATAAAGTTTTTTTTCAAAAAACTTTATCCTCGAAGGTACTTGTTTTAGAGAAAAATGAGGGCGAACCAAATTGTGCAAGATCCAACCCGTCTATTTGGCAAAAAAGGCCGCGCGTATGTGTTAGTTTTCCGGCGATAAGCAGCTATTTTTCTACGTAAAGCACTGTTAAAGGCTTCCACATGATTAGCATGAATCTGCATCAAGGTTTGGTTTCGTTTCTGGATGTTCTGGTTGAGGAGCTTGATATTTTGGACGTTTTGGTCCAGTTTTACGACCCTTTATTTTTAACTCGCACTTTTACTCCTTCTTTTAAGGTGGTTTTTGGGCGACCTACTTTACCAGTTCTAATGACTTCCTTACAAATATCAAACCACAAATTACCGTAACGACGTTCCCCATCAGTGACTAATGATAGATCATCAGTCTCTTCAATAACTTGAACTAAGGTTGCCATTGCGTTTTCAAATAAATCAGTTTCCTTACAATGATAAATATTCCGGACTTCACCACTAGCAACTTTATAATTTGTATGAGTTTTACAATTTTAAGACTGACATAAGGGGCAATGAAGACTTGATAATGCCATTTGATTTTCTCTTGTGTTTGAAATTAGATTATTATACCTTTATAACCAATCCCATTCAATGACCCCAGTGCCCATTCCGTAAACTGCTGACAAAGTCTAAGGTATCACATGCAGAAACAAAACATTTTACAATCGGCACAGCAGAAAAAGAAATTGATTTACCAAAAGGATTTGGAAGATGGCAACGTATTAGCGAATTTTTTTCGATTCCCAAATGTAGGATTGATTCAATGGATTTTCTAATTTGTATTATCCGAACGCTAACTGGTTTATTAGAAGCTAAGGTAAATCGTTGCCAGTCTAAATTTGGACCGCCAAATTCGGATACGCCTTTTTGGCAAAATATTTACACAACTGTTTTAGTTCCTCTTTCTGAGGTGAAACCTTTGCCAATGATTCAGCGACTTAGTGCTGCTTGGCAACGATTAGCAACCGTTGCTAAATGGGATGCGGCAACTTTAACTGATGTCTTGGTGGTGTTGACGGAATCGGTTGCAAATTATGATACGGCTTCGTTATCTCTTCCCAACCATCTTGCCGAAGAACCTGAGCCGCCTAAACCCTCCGCTGCTCACCCTCGGGCTTTTCGTGGTACTAAATATAAGCCACCTAAACCTAAACGTCCAACGCCAGTTAATCTGCAAATCGCACTTGGCAACCCCAAAAATCAAGCGATTGTTTTGCAAACCCTGTGGCAACATCGTCAAAACGCAGTAAAACCCTTGTGCGCTTTAGGCTATGCTCCCGATTGTGTTGAAGCTTTAATGGGATTGTCTACGCCACCAGCAGAACCTGGTTTATTTTTACGTCATCCGAATGTGCCTAACCACGCTAAAGTGCAGTTATTGCCAGGGCTTTTTCGGGAAGAATTTTTGCCGCTCTTGCGAGGAGTTGCTTGGCATCGTGTTGAAGCTTGGTTAGATTTATACTGGCATTTAAAACTTCAGGAACAGCTTGAATTACGTACCACCATTTCCAGATTTTTAGCCCAATTTCCAGCCCGGCTTGA
Organism: Thiomargarita sp.; assembly: GCA_030618965.1. Lineage (GTDB taxonomy): Bacteria > Pseudomonadota > Gammaproteobacteria > Beggiatoales > Beggiatoaceae > JAUXCJ01. The sequence continues at coordinate 1,579 of JAUXCJ010000026.1, read as the reverse complement.
TTGGCTACAAGCAATTGCTCATCAAACCAGCGAATCTCAGCTAAGCTTGCTCATTTTTGCCATTGAACTCAAAGTTGCTCATTCTCCCTGTCAAGCTGGTACCGATGAAGTGCTAACCGCATTACACCAATATGCGCTGCCAGAACATTATCCTCGCTGGACTTACATCATGTTGGCGGCACTTCGTGATGGCATTTCGGCACCTTATTTGCGCGATGGTATTGAATTAGCTGGCGAATTTGAGCCTCATTACCGTTTTAATTCTCCACAACAGTGTCAGGATTTTTCCCGCTCCGTGGTTGACGAAGTCTTCTATCGACTGCCAGATGATGAACTTAGCGATAAGGCGATGAGTTTATGGAGAGCCGCAGCTCAATTGCCTAGCTTGTGTGAAGTGCTGGCTACAGTGGCATGGCCGAATTTAACGCCTCAACAAGTCAATCAATATCTAAAGCTACTGCTCAGTTTTGCACATTATTATACCGATACCAAGAAAGAAGCCGCAAGTTGGCAAACCAAATGGCGGATTTTTAAACAGCATCGAATTTTTATTGAAAAATTCCTATTGTCGATTGCGGAAGATAGGTTTCCGCAATGGCGGCAAGATTTTTACCACTTTATCAGCCAAGATATAGATGAAGATATACTTGAGGAGGTGATGAAAAATGCGGCTATTTTTGCAACTAAACTGGCTCAATCGCCCTATCAATCTTCTTCTGATAGAGGCTTAGCTTATGCTCCCTTCATCCGAATCCGCCTTGCTAAATTACGGCAACGAGTGCTTGAAACCCCAGCAAAAAGTTTGAAATATTTAGACAACGCCTGTCGGCGTGAAAATGATGCACAATTGATTGCTTGGGGCATTGAATCAATTGTCAAAAAACAGGCGAATTTAGCCGTAGATAGTTTATGGTACGCCCCCAACAAATTGGCGAAAACAGCTAAGCTTCTAGGACCGATGAGTTGGGAACTGTGCCACAATATTATGAAGGAGTTTGCTCAGCATCCCATTGTTACAACCCATTTTGAGTCGTTGTCATTACCGCAAATTTACCAGCTCTTGCAAAATATCGAAGCCATACATCGTTACAATCCTATCCCAAGAGCTCTCCGAGACCATTTTGAAGGCGAATTGATTCTTCGCAAAACGCAATTAGAACGCCATCGCCAAACAATTTTGGCCAGATTATTAGAAATGCAATTGCAAGTATTAGAAGAAATTGCCGAACAAACTTTGTGGCATGGCTTTGAAACGGCTGCTAAGATTCCCAACGTCAAATCGGCTTTACAGTTTTTACGCGATTTATTTTCCAGACAATTTTCAAATAAACGCGCTTTTAGAAATTTTCTCAAAGAATATATTGCTGGCAATGTTAATTATCTTCAACATCATCCACTTAGTCTCAGATGGGTGAAATGTCATCCGAATATTTTTCTAGAACGTTGGACTTGTGGTATTCATTTAGAAAGCTATGAAGAAAAACAATATGTGACTATAAACTTAGAACAGCATCCGTTAGAAGTTCTCAAATTAGGGACTTATGTTGGGAGCTGTTTGGGGAAGTCGGATCGTAGCCAT
>JAUXCJ010000186.1 GCA_030618965.1 Thiomargarita sp. | reverse complement strand
TGTTATTTGTATTGATCGTTGGGTTACGTTTTTTTGCTTCGCAAAAAAATCTAACCCAACCTACAGTATAACTTTTTGATTGTTACAATATTTTGTCTTAACTTAATGGCAGTGAGTTTTTTCATGGTAACATTGTAAGTCCCCTCTTGAGAGGGGATTTAGGGGTAGGGGTATGTTAATTTTTTAGTTGTTTATTTTCACTGTAGTCGCTTTATCAGCTACTGCATGATTTTGTGCCTATGCCGACTTGCAGCCCTCAAAATGTGTTTTTTCAGCAGGTAGCCAAAGCCAGCCTTTTCTAAGCGCAAGATGAAATCTTCATAAGTAGATTGCAAAGCCTTAGCAGTAGCACTAATATTCCAATTATGGTTGGCAAGCTGAGTTAGAAGATGGCCCCTTTTACACTGATCTTCAGATAAACGATAGGTTTTCAAATATTCCAATGTGCCATCTTCACGAATAATAGCCTCACCGATGTGATTTTCATCACGTAACTTAATATCAGGCAAAAATCGTTGCAATTGGAAAGGGCCCATTTTATAAATATCTTGTGAGAGCACTTCACGTTCAAAAAGTCCACCCGCCATCATCCCCTGAAATTGTGCCAAATCAGAACGCATTTTCACCAGTGCTTGACGAAGATCAGCTAGGGAAGTTACTTGCTTATCATCAATATGAGTTTCTAAACGATTTGAATTGGGATAAAGATAGGCATAATAATAGATAAGTTCACCATAAAAATCTTCTATTAGGCTTTGATGTAAAGCACGATAATCGTCTGGGTGGGAAACCAGAAAAGCTGAAGCTAGCGTGTCAGCCACAAAAACTAGCACCCCCACTTGTTGCTCATGAATCTCAAACACGCGCAAGGCATCTGCCAATCCTTCAATATCATAACCCCCATAACCCTCCTCAATACGGCAGCCAAGCCCATAAGCCAAAGTATCTTCTGAATATTCTCGCCACGCAATATCGGGGCCACCGAAATGTAAAGCTAAAAAGCCTTGCATCGCCAAGTGCATGGGCAAAAAGCGTAATCTGTTAGGTTCTTCACGGCGTGCCATTAGATCTAGTATCTGTATAGAGACTGGCCCCACCTTGAATTTTTTCCCGTCATGACCTTTGATTTGGGAACCAACAGCGGCAATAGGTGTACCATCATCAGACCACGAAGTGACTAAAGCATGAGGAACATAAGTGCAATAAACAGTTCCATCATTTAAATTAACAACGGTTTGAGCCTCGTCGTAACTTCGGCGTGATAAGCGAAGATCCCCCGGGCTATTATGACGTAGTAGCGGCACCAATCGCACTCCACCCAAAACTTGAGAAGGTGCCATTTCCAAACCATTCAAGCTGAGACGTTTAAGTTTGGTTTTTTTGCGGCTCATATTTTACCCTTTTCAATAAGCTATCCACTCGTTTTGATAAATATGCTTCTAATACAGACAGCCCCACCGCACCGCTGGTGAAACGCGCAAATGCCAACATAGTTGGAAGATCCTCCGCATCCCGCAAACCAACAGTGGGAATCGCAGCTCCGATAGTATGTGGAGTATAGTTTTCAGCATCAAACACTGGATTAGTGTGAATTATTTCGATCCGATAGTTTGGATCAATTTTATGGCGATAAACCCGTGCTATTTCTGCCGCCCCCAAAGGAGGATCGTTTTCAAAGCCATCGGAGATAATCACCACTAAATCGGGTTGCCAGGCTAATGCATCCAATAGCCGTTCTCCCAAAGGCGTTTGTCCACGCGCTTGTATCAATAATTCACGCTTAATAGGATGCGTCCAAAAACTGCGATAGGCTTGAGAAGCGGCACCGAGAAGGTAACTAGCTGCGAGTGCCACACCGAGTGGACGTTGTTTTTTTTCACTGGAACCGGACATGGAATAACTGGCATCTAATACCGCCGCGACTTTGCCGAACTTTATGGATTGCCGTACAACAACACGGCCAGCAGCATAGGTCATAGCTTGATGTAAGCTATCATAACGCTGCTTACGTTCCGAAACTGGTAAGGACAATATGTAAATAGCTAAGCGCGTTAGGTCTATCTTGCTCAGATCTATATCTAGTTTGACATTTTTAGAACGCTCTGCGGCTTTTTGTAGACGAAATTTTTCGCCCAGCGTCATCTGTTTTTCAATTTTGGCCAAAAATTTAGCGCGGGGAATTTTATGCTTAGCTGCCAAACCCTCTGCAACTGTATACGGTAAATCGTAAACAGCCTCTTTACTATAAAGGGCTTTACGATAGCTTTCAAATAATTGAGTTTTAAAGCCAGCTTGTTGTTTGAAGCCCTTGCGTCGTTTAATGCCAAAAAGAAATCGCCCAAATTCTCCTTTCAAGTTCAAGTGGGCATGTGCAACTGCTGCTCGAAACTTATTGCGATATTTGACCGCTGCAAAAACCGGGTCTTTTCTCTGCATAAGATAGCGGCGGATGACAGCACGGGTACGACGATTATTGATGCGTCGCTGTTGTAGTATTTTCAGCACTTTGAAGGCTCGATTGGTGGGGAGTGCTTGCAATGTTACCGCGATGAGTTCTCCCTCTTCGGTACGATCTTCAGCGGAAACTGGACTACCCGCTGCGAGTAAATTCACAATAATTTGTGCTTTATTAAAGTGATTGATGCCAGCTGCCAAAGTCCGGGCATAAAGCCGCCGATAGTTGCCGAGAATATATTCGTGGAGAAATTCGATAGAAAACGCTTGATCTTGTTTATCACTATAAAATTCCTGCTGTCGGGTACAGGCAAAGCAGGCGTTGATAAATATCACAAGGTCTTCACATTCAATGTGTTGAATAAGCATAATGCTAGAATGGGTAGTGAAAGCCATTCGGGAAATAGATGGCACGAATGGCTTATTCTCAATTTGAAATTGATTGCGGAAATCGTGCCAGAGTCCCACGAATGACCAAAATATTATACACTTTATTTAAGGTTCTGCAAGGTAACCTTGCATTCCAATTGTTTGAACTGTGATTTGTGTGAATTTAAGGTTTTTTTTAATAAGAGTCCATCATTATAATCACACAAATCACAGTTCAGACACTATTTCGCTATTTTTGTCTGGTTACCACTTAGATGCTCTGCCTTTGGACTAGAGGTAAATGTGCAATATTATTAGCTACTTCACGAAGAAAGTGCGAATCTTATAGAAGTGTTTTTTTGATTGCTTCGGTATCTGCTAGACTTGGATTTTGTATCGCATGGCGGAGGATTTGATTAATTCTAGTTTGGATAGATTCAACGTCGGCTTGGGCCTTGAAGTAGTCAACTACATCTTCATCCAAAGCAATAGTAATGCTTATTTTAGCATCTTCAGGACCTTGCCCCTGTAAATCTGGCAGTATGCCTCGCCGTTTGACTTTGAGTTTTTTTAAATCATATTCCTCGCGCATAGTCTTTTTCCTCTTGACGTGTAGCACGTCTGGCTGAAATAATACGAATTGTGTTGCCCCTAAGCGTATAGCTCACCAGCAGAAGTCGCCCCTGATTAGAGTGACCCAACAAGAGTTCCCGATCTTCATAATTGCTATGATCTTCATCATAAAATGCCACTTGTATTGGATCATAAAAGCTAGTCATAGCTTCATTAAAACTGACCCTGTGCTTGCGCTCATTACGTTTAGCTTTGTTATCATCCCATTCAAATTGCATTGTCCAATATTTAAGTTGTTGTTGTTTGACTCCTGAAAAATCTTATAAAAACACATTCAAAAAGAAATTACAACGCATTTTTTAGTAGTTTCTAGGTTCGCCAGAGTTTTCACCCTATCCACAGTTAATCTGGACATGTACCAAAAGCCTTGCGTTTAGCGCATTTAATTGGAAGAGCTGTAATAACTGGGGAAAGTGGGAATAGGGCTTGAATTTTGTATTTGAACAGTGATTTGAAGGTTGCTTTTGATAGTTTGACTATATTAGAGATTAAGTAAAATTAGTGGAAATGTCAGAACTGTGATTTTTTTTAATCAAAGTCCATCATTATAATCACACAAATCACAGTTCAGACAATTAATTGATTCGTTTAATTCGTCCATTTTTCAATTTTAAAATCAGCACGCATTGCAGCAATTGTTTCATGAATTTTGTCATTATAAACAAGAATCATATCATTACAAATGGCTTCACTCGCTAAAATCATATCAACAGTATGTTTTTTGAGTGCCTTATTATTGATACCAGTTCTTTTCTTGTATTCAGAGCGAATTTCTCCAAATATTTTCCCACCTTTGTCAGGATTCAATGGTAATATATTGATATATCGCATTATATTATTGAATCCTTTTAAAATTCGTGCTCTTTCTTTATCATCAAGGAGATATAAACCAGCTTTATATTCATAGACAGATAAATCCGAGAGATAGATTTTATCTGTCGAAGAGAGTTTTTTTAAGTTCTGAATTATAGAGGTATAATATAAAGATTGATCATCTCCACCATAAGACACTATATCTGTATCCAATAAAAAATATTTGTCCATTATTTTGCCAACTTATCAAACAATTTTTCACTCATATCTTCTCTAATCTCACTGGTCATTTTATTAATTTGCTCTG
>JAUXCJ010000233.1 GCA_030618965.1 Thiomargarita sp. | reverse complement strand
GAGGGGGGACTTCCACCCCAGCGGGGGGGACTGAGGGGGGGAGAAATGGTGGACAATATCCAATTTCTCATAGCGTTATTTAACCTCTAATAATTGCATATCTGCATTAGTAACTCTTTTCCAACCGTTCCATCCTAATAAACCAAGCACTTCTTTACCTTTATAAGATGAATGCATTTTTTGTATTGCAGAAAGCAAGCGTTTAGTGGATTTTTTAGAAATTGGCTGATAAGCAATCACAACTGGTAGCATAATTGCTGAACTTTCCCCATGTTGGCGAAGTTTGCGATATTTTCTATTATTAATACGAGCAAAGGTGCTCAAACTTTCACGCGAAGTTAAAGCACCTTGTGCCATGCCAAATAGTACTGACATAAGCGCATCAATATCCTTTGGCACCGTGAGTATTTTAAAGGGTGTATGAGGCTTCAAGCCTTTTTGTGCACCTATGAATTGCACTGTTTTTTTGCTGTAATCCCGATTGCCGGCTGAGGCAATACGTTTTCTCCGAAGTTGCTTCAAACTCCTGATAGTCTTCTTTGTTGTTAGCACTTTGGTATAGGTAGGATTATTGTTAATAGTGCCAACGAATATTGGTTTAAATTTGATAAAAGCCTTTTGTTTCATCAAGTTTTGGTAGTGCCAGCTTGATAATAAAAAAACATCGTTCCTTTTGCGAGGTTTATTCAAAAAACTGTCAAAAAGTTCTTTATTTTTAAATGGTTGAAAGCGATACTTGCCTTTTTTAGTTGCGGATGACAGATAACGGTTAAATAGCTTTTTGAGTGAGCGAAAATCATTAATATTGGATTCAGGATTATAAAAATAGAGAGTTCTAGCTTCAAGCTGCCATGAAAATAGCATTAATACTAAACAAGTCAATAGGACTATGGCGGGTCTGCATCGCAGGCATCTTGTAAAATTCTCTACCATAATCAATCACCTCTGTTGTAGTACCATTCGCCATTTCGCTGGCCCTGTTTCATGCACCGATTCCCCACGCACATCGACTGCAACTATCACCGGCATATCTTGCACTTCAAATTCATGTACTGCCTCCATGCCTAAATCTGAAAATGCTACCACCCGTGCGGCGCGAATCGCTTTGGAGACTAAATAAGCTGCCCCGCCTATCGCCATTAAATACACCGCCTGATGTTTTTTGATGGCCTCAATCGCTTTTGGGCCACGTTCCGCCTTACCAATCATGCCAATAATGCCAGTTTTTTCCAACATCATTTCAGTGAATTTATCCATACGAGTTGCCGTCGTTGGCCCAGCAGGCCCAACCACTTCATCGCGTACCGGATCCACTGGGCCAACATAATAAATAAAACGATTTTTAAAATCTAAACCAGCCGGTAACGACTGCCCCTGTGCGAATAAATCCGCAATCCGCTGGTGGGCAGCATCGCGCCCGGTCAAAAATTTACCGCTCAGCAATAAACGTTCCCCGGGTTGCCACTGCGCGATATCCTCTCGCGTCACCGTGTCAAGATTCACACGACGGCTGGTTGCCCCAGCTTCCCATGTCACTTTAGGCCAATCTTCTAAACTGGGTGGGGTTAAACTAACTGGCCCAGTCCCGTCCAATACAAAATGGGCGTGGCGTGTAGCGGCACAGTTAGGAATCATAGCGACAGGTAAAGAGGCAGCATGGGTGGGATAATCAAGAATTTTAACATCAAGCACAGTTGTTAATCCGCCTAAACCTTGTGCGCCAATACCCAAAGCATTGACTTTTTCATAAAGTTCTAAGCGCAGCTCCTCAATATGATTAGACGCGCCTCGTGCTTGCAATGCTTGAATATCAATCGGTGCCATCAAAGATTCTTTTGCCAGCAGCATCGCCTTTTCTGGCGTGCCACCAATACCAATACCTAATATCCCGGGTGGACACCAGCCAGCACCCATTGTAGGCACAGTCCTAAGCACCCAATCAATAAGGTTATCACTCGGATTCAAGATCACAAACTTAGATTTATTTTCAGAGCCACCGCCCTTAGCCGCGACTGTAATTTCAACAGTATCACCGGGTACAACTTCTGTATGTATAACGGCTGGGGTGTTATCTTTAGTATTAATACGCTGGCCAGCAGGATCACTGAGCACTGAGGCTCGCAACACATTATCAGGATGCGTATAAGCGCGTCGCACGCCTTCATTCACCATGTCCGTGACACTTTGATGCGTCTCCCAACGCACATTCATGCCAATTTTCAAAAACACCACTGCGATGCCGGTATCTTGACAAATAGGGCGATGCCCCTCCGCGCTCATGCGCGAATTGACTAAAATCTGTGCCATTGCATCTTTGGCTGCGGGCGATTTTTCACGCTGATAGGCTTCAGCTAAAGCTTTAATAAAATCAACGGGATGATAATAAGAAATAAATTGAAAAGCATCGGCAATACTTTGGATAAAATCCTGCTCACGAATAATCGTCATAATATATTCTCTTATTTTCAATAATCAAAAAAATCAATAGTTTCTTGATTATTTAAAGCACATAGTGTAGAAATTATGATAGAGTTAATATATATGCCGACAACAATAATGTTTATTTGAAAACTTTGGTGGGGGGATAAATTAAAGTATGAACTGGCGCGCCCGACAGGATTTGAACCTGTGACCTTTGGCTTCGGAGGCCAACACTCTATCCTGGCTGAGCTACGGGCGCATTAGATGAAATGAATGCTTATAATATCCTATTGAGAAAAATTAGTACAGCTTTTTTTTTAGGATATATCATGTGATAATATAATTTGTTTTAAACTTAATTTAATCTATAAATAACACCAATTCACTTCAAAGAGGAAACCAAGGTGAGTCAACCTGATGTTATAAAGAATGTCGGCAAGGGCGTTGTCGTGGGCGGTATCGCTGTCGTCGTATTTATGTTTGTGGTTTTATTGGCTGGTTTATTCGGCTCTAGTGATCTTGAAGAATCAAAAGATCTGCGTTCTGAACGGATAAAACCGCTAGGGCAGATTAATATTATTGAAGAGAGAAGCGTGGTAGTACCAGCTCCAGTTCAAATTGTTCAGAAAACTGGGCCAGCCAAATCGGGGCAAGAGGTTTATAACAGTGCCTGTATGGCTTGTCATGCTACAGGTATTGCGGGTGCGCCGAAGTACGGTGATGAAGCTGCTTGGGCACCTAAAGTGGCCAAAGGCGAAGCTACCCTTGTTGAGAGTGCCCTTAATGGTCTTAATGCTATGCCACCACGGGGCGGTAATCCTGATTTTAGTGATGAAGAGATCAAAGCAGCGGTACGATATATACTAAAGGCTGTTGGTGGAAGCTCTGCTGAGGCTGCCATACCAGAACCACCAGCAACAAGCACAGCGACTCAAGCCACTGCTCCCAGCAAATCGGGTCAAGAAGTTTATAACAGCGCGTGTAGTGTCTGTCATGCAATAGGTATTGTAGGCGCACCGAAATTTGGCGATAAAGATATGTGGGCACCTAGAGTTGCCAAAGGCAGCGCAGCACTTATTAACAGTGCTCTCAATGGTCTTAATGCCATGCCACCACGAGGCGGTAATCCTGATCTCAGCGAAGAAGAAGTGAAAGCTGCTATAGACTATATGCTAGAAGCAATCAGCGAGAAACTGGCTGAACCAGTCGCAATAGCCCCTTCAAGCCATGATCTCGCACGAGGTGAGCAAGTTTATCAAACCGCTTGCAACGCCTGTCATGGAACTGGCATTGTTGGTTCACCCAAAGTTGGAGATAAACAAGCTTGGGAATCGCGTGTTACACAAGGCATGGAAACCTTATTTAGTCATGCTTTAAACGGCTTCCAAGGTAACAGTGGTGTTATGCCGCCAAAAGGTGGATCTACACATTTACCAGATGATGATATTAAAGCTGCTGTCGCTTATATGGTTTCTAAAGTGAAATAATCGTAAGGGATTTCCTAAAAAATAATATACCCATCTCAAACCTGACAGGTTTCCAAAACCTGTCAGGTTTTTGGGTATGTTATTTTTTTTGTACTCCCTAAGTTCT
>JAUXCJ010000337.1 GCA_030618965.1 Thiomargarita sp. | reverse complement strand
TCTTGCCTCTGGGCCTTTTGTTTTTCCATCCTGGCCTTTTGTTTTTCCATCATTTCTTGAGAGGATTTTGGAGGCTCAGGTGGTTTCATATCCGGCATTGCTGGTGGCGGAGGTGGCGGAGTTATATCCGGCATTGCAGGCATATCTGGCATTGCAGGCATATCCGACATTGCCGGTGGCGGAGGCATATCCGGCATTGCAGGCATATCCGGCATTGCAGGCATATCCGGCATTGCCGGTGGCGGAGGTGGCGGAGTCATATCCGGCATTGCAGGTGGCGGTGGTGGTATCGCACCTGCGTCGGTTGTATGATTATCAGCTAAAACCAAGCTACTGCTGAGTGCTAACGAAACCAGAGTAGGTAAGACATATTTTCTCATCAGAAATTTCCTTTGAGTTGCATAATAAAACAAATCTAAGGCACGTTATTGCGCCCGCCCAACGCCCAATGATGAGGGTAAGTCAGCCTAGTGTCAACCCTTAATTTTTTTTATTTAACGCTCTGTGCAACTTGATGGGCAAGCACAAGGGATTGCCCCTACCAGATTCAATGAGTTGCCCTAGAAAATTTTTGCCCAAAAAATTAAATCCTATGATAGGGATGGTTATTTAACAAAGTCCACGCACGATACAACTGTTCCGCAACAACAATTCGTACAAGCTGATGAGGCAAAGTTAAAGCCGATAAAGACCAATGCTGCTGTGCCCGTTGCAAACAAGCAGCTGACAAACCTTCAGGGCCACCAACAAGTAAAGCCACTCTTGAATAATCCTGCATCCAATGCGCCAATTGTTTAGACAATTGCGGACTACTCCACATTTTCCCCAGTTCATCAAGAGCGATCACATATGCCCCTTGTGGAATAGCCGCCAACATCTGCTCCCCCTCTTGACGCTGCAAACGGACTATATCGGCATTTTTAGAACGCTTGCGTAAGGGAATTTCAATTAAATTTAAACGACAAACGGCGGGCAAACGCTTAGCATATTCCTTAAAACCCATTTCTACATAAGTAGGCATTTTTTGCCCTATACAAATTAAATCAATATACATTTTGTTATCATTTGTTTTGGAGTTCGCACAAGATAATAAGAAATTTGTAGACTGTTATCAAAATGAGTTGTAAAATTTAATCAACATAAATTATCTTAATATTTACTTTTCAAGTGGTTACAAATATAATGACATTTTTAGCTTATAAATAATTCCATTATCATTTACGCTAAATCCTTAAGAATGTCCAACTTTATCTAAGTTTTTAGGAACAGGAAAACATATTAAATGGGAAAAATGACTGGATTTTTGGAAATTTCTCGCAATGATCGCAAATACGCGCCTGTCGCTGATCGGATTCAGGGTTATCAAGAATTTACGATTCCTCTTTCAGAGGATGACGTGATTCAGCAAGGTGCTCGTTGTATGGATTGCGGTATTCCTTATTGTCATACTGGTTGTCCAATCAATAATATTATTCCAGATTGGAATGATCTGGTTTATCAAGGTGACTTTCGAGCCGCGATTGAGGTTTTACATTCGACAAATAATTTTCCTGAGTTCACGGGGCGGATTTGTCCAGCTCCTTGTGAGGCGGCTTGTACCTTGAATTTAACCGATGAGCCGGTGACGATTAAGACAATTGAGTGTGCGATTGTGGAGAAAGCCTGGGAAAATGGTTGGATTAAACCAGAAATTCCTAAGCATCGTACCGGTAAGCGAGTCGCTATAGTTGGTTCAGGGCCAGCAGGATTAGCTAGTGCTCAGCAGTTGGCACGGGCAGGACATGAAGTGGTAGTTTATGAAAAAAATGATCGTATTGGTGGTTTGATGCGTTATGGTATTCCTAATTTTAAAATGGACAAGGAAATTATTGATCGTCGTATGGCGCAAATGCAAGCCGAAGGTGTCAAATTTTATCCGAATACGCATATTGGTGTTAATAAATCAGCCAAGGATTTAGTCGATAAATTCGATGCTGTTATTTTGACTGGGGGATCAGAAAAGCCGCGTGATTTAGAAAAAGTGGATGGACGTGATTTAAAAGGTGTACATTTTGCGATGGAGTTTTTGCCTCAACAAACACGGATTGTGTTAGGTGATAAGCTTGAGAATCAGATTACAGCAACAGATAAGCATGTTATTGTTATTGGCGGTGGTGATACTGGTTCTGATTGTATTGGTACATCTATTCGTCAGGGAGCTATTTCGGTCACTCAGTTAGAAATTTTACCGAAGCCGCCGGAGAAGGAAGATAAGGATATGACTTGGCCGAATTGGCCGCAGAAGATGCGAACTTCTTCTTCTCAAGAGGAGGGTTGTGAACGACATTGGAGTGTTTCGACTAAATCTATTGAGGGTGAAAATGGACAAATTACTAAGGTTCATTTGGTGCGAGTAGATTGGCAAAAAGATGAGAATGGCCGTTGGCAAATGTCAGAGGTTCGGGGTAGTGAGTTTGAATTAAAAGCGGATTTAGTGTTATTGGCTATGGGTTTTATCAGTCCTGTTTATGAGGGAATGCTTGAAGAATTAGGTATTGCAGTGGATGGGCGTGGTAATGTCCAAGCCGATGTGACTAATTATCAGACTTCTGTTGGCAAAGTTTTTGCTGCTGGGGATATGCGCCGAGGGCAGTCTTTAGTGGTTTGGGCGATTCGTGAGGGGCGGCAAGCAGCTAGGGCTGTGGATGAGTATTTGATGGGTAGTTCGGATTTGCCAAGATAAGTACAAAATTCCGAATTTTACTTCGTTACTTCGTTTCAGAATTAAAGGATTTTCAGAATAATGATTAACGGAATAAACGGATTTAATTGTTAATTAACACTTTGAATTTATTTAGTTTAATCCGTTTATTCCACAGCTCAAAAAAAACAAATTTATTCAAGTAAAGACTATTCCTGTAAACTTGGTCTATAATTATTTCTGATATTCACACTCATTTCCAAGGAGGAATAACATGTACCACAACCACTCTATTACCGTTGTCTTTAAACAACTCATTCTGTTGATAATACTGGCTATTTCTGTTAGCAGTTGTAATACAGAAAATCCAGTACTCAAAAACTCCGTACAAGTTGCCGCATCGGGAGATGCCAATGGATTTCTTATCGTAGATTGCCTATTGCCTGGTCAAGTGCGTAAGCTGGGAAGGATCACCACTTTTCTTAC
>JAUXCJ010000150.1 GCA_030618965.1 Thiomargarita sp. | reverse complement strand
TTATACCTTAGAAGAGGATAAGCCCGAAGAATTGCAGCCTTTAAGTGATTTAAAGGCGACAGATATTAAAAATATTCGTATTGAAAAGGCGAATCAAGCAGCGATTGTACTGAAGAAAGATGAGCAAGGTTTTTGGCAAATGCTCGCTCCTTTCGAGTTGCCGGCGAATAGTTTTCATATTAATAGTTTGTTGCGAATCTTATCAGAACAACATTATAAAGCCTTAGAAATGGATACTTTGCAGCTTGCAAAATTAAAATTGGCACCACCTTTGGTGAGTGTAAAATTTGATGACTTTGAAGTGGCATTCGGTGACATTTCGCCCATTGTTATGGGACAACGTTATGTATTGATTAATAAAAAAGTTTACATGCTCCTAGATAGACTTTATTATAATACCTTGAGCAATGACGCTTTGAGATTACTGTTTCTGTCTCCTTTGGGCAATAATCCCAAAATCAGTGAAATCAAAACACCTAAGTATCATATTGCATTAAAAGACAAAAAATGGACTGTAGTTTCTGGTTTATCTTCTGACATCAGTGCCGATGAACTCAGTGCCTTGACTGATAATTGGAAAAATGCTTCGGCTTTTAGGATAGAACCTTATATTGAAGTGGAGGGCACTGCACAAGGAGAAATTGAGTTCAAGTTTGCAGACAAAAAACCAGCTTTACACCTAAAAATTCTGTCCACAAAGCCTGATTTGGTATTAGCACGCCCTGATAAAGGGGTACAATATAAATTGCCTATCAGCCAAGTGGAAAAATTATTGCGTTAATTTTGATTTAGCTCGTGCAAGGTAACCTTGCACTCCAGAGTTCAGTTGGAGTGCAAGGTTACCTTGCACGAGCTAATAAATATTAGAGGTTATTATTATGTTATATCGTGCTTTACCCTTAATTTATTTATTAAGCTTTGGATTCCTTCTCCAATCTTGCGATGAATTTGTTACTCCTTCTGAAAACCATACTCAGACGGTGACAAAAGAAGATAATAGGGGATTTGCAGTAGTTCAGAGTTCCAAGCTACCATCGTCAGGATCAATAACAACTCAACACGCGCTAGTTGTAGGTATCGACAAATATAAGTACTCAGGTAGCAATAATTTCACAAACCTAGATGGTGCTGTTAATGATGCCAAATTGTTAAGTAAAGCATTCCGCAGTCAGGGAGTGGGCTTGCCTAATTCTCGGCTGTTGCTAAATGAAAAAGCCACTCGTGCTAATTTCATTCGTGCTTTCAATTCTATGGTGGCAGAAGCTAAGCGCGGAGATACGCTAATAATCACCTTTTCTGGACACGGAGGGCAAGAAACTGACTTGCCGCCTTTGGATGAAAGTGACAAGTTTGATGAAACTCTGATGTTCCATGACTTTAATCCCAAAAAAATTACCGATGGGCGCATCAGTGACGATGAACTGCTGGGTATTTTCAAAAAAGCCAGTGATTACAAAATATTGTTCGTAGCAGATTCCTGTCACTCTAGTGGTATGGTGCGTTCTTTGGCAAAACCAGCAAGGAAATATCGTAGCGCCGGCTCTTGGAATATTCAAACAAATGCGCCGCCACCTACTATCACCTTACCAACCGAAGGCGATGAAAATAAAAAATTGCCCCAACATATAACTTTGATTACCGCTGTTGATACTGACAGTTTACGAGTACCAGAAACTACCTTTAATAAGAAAGTGCATGGTGCTCTTAGCTGGTTTTTTGCTAAGGCTGTGAATGGGGAAGCCGACGGAAATAAAGACGGGCGGTTAGAACGAACTGAACTAGAAACATTTTTGAAACAAAAAGTGACTGTTCACATGGAGCGCCGACAAACTCCTAAATTAATCCCACGTGCTGATCAAAAGACTGTTTTTAGTTTGAAGGGTTTTGAAGTTCGTCCAAATCCTCCTACTGACTATGATAACACTGATTCTATTAATATTGCGGTGCAAAATGGCTCATCACCAAGAGGTTTAAAGCATGTTAGTGTTGTTAAAAATGAAACGCTTGCTGATTTGCTTTTTGTGATTCGGGGAAGTAAAACTGAAGTATTTAATAATACTAGCGACAAAGTTACCACCTTAAATAGTAACACTACTGCAAGCTGGCAACATTTGATAGATAAAAAACGTCTATTAAATAGCTTAGAAAAGCAGTTTAAGATGCGCCTCAAACCAATCAAGATTACCTTAAAAGAAGGCGATAAATTACATAAAAAAGGCGAAGTTTTACATTTTAGTATTGCTCCAGGAGATAAAAATGAAGGTTTAAACGCGCTGACTTTATTTAATCTGGCAGGCAATGGCGAATTACAATTTTTATATCCTCTATCTGACTACGGTGATAAAACGGTGATTAAGCAATTTCCCTACAATTTTCCACCAATGAAAGTATCCAAACCCTTTGGTGGTGATAATTTAGTGGCTGTGTTATGTAAAAAACCTGTAACAGGTTTGCATAGCTTATTAGCAGCGAGCCAGCCTCAGATTCCCGAACCAAGCACAATTATTTCTCATTTGGATGATTGTCAAGTTGGACAATATGCGTTTTTTAGTAGTAAAAAGTAACTTGTCCCTAAATAATGCGATTTCTCCCCCCCTCAATCCCCCCCGCTGGGGTGGAAGTCCCCCCTCTCAGCGGGAGGGGGCTAGGGGGAGGGAGAAATCGTAAAATCAAGAACGGTATTTTCTATGAACATTGATGAGCAAGAAGTTTCTAAATTCAACGCATTAGCCTCCAGATGGTGGGATCCTAACAGTGAATTTAAACCTTTACATGATATTAACCCCTTACGCTTAGATTATATTGATCAAAGGATTGGCGATTTTATGGGTAAAAGTGTTTTAGATGTCGGCTGCGGAGGCGGCATTTTGAGTGAAAGCATGGCACAACGTGGCGCGAAAGTCACTGGCATTGATATGGGCGTAGCTCCGCTAAATGTCGCTAAATTGCATTTGCATGAATCCGGTGTTAAAGTTGATTATCAGCGCATTACTGTTGAAGAGTTAGCTGAACAGCATCCTGGACAATTTGATGTGGTGACTTGTATGGAAATGTTGGAGCATGTACCTGATCCCAGTTCGGTTGTCACGGCTTGTCATCAATTAGTTAAACCGGGCGGACAGGTATTTTTTTCTACAATTAATCGTAATTATAAAGCTTATTTATTTGCGATTCTTGGGGCAGAATATATTCTTAGACTCTTGCCCAAAGGCACACATAATTATGCCAAATTTATTCGCCCTGCTGAATTGGCAGAATGGGTGCGTGCAGTTAATGGCGATCTAAAAGACATCAGTGGTATGAGTTATAATCCTCTTACTAAAAATTATTCGTTAGGAGAAGATGTTTCCGTCAATTTTCTAGTCCATACGCAAGCCAGCTTATGAAAAATCCCTCTGTGCAAACTGTGTTATTTGATTTAGATGGCACGCTTTTGGATACTGCTCCCGATTTAGCTTTCGCGCTCAATACGCTAATGCTTGAACACCAACTCCAGCCACTTCCTTTGGAACAAATTCGTCCTTTGGTGTCTTATGGCGGGGTAAATTTGATTAAAACTGGCTTTCAATTAAATGACGATGCTCCCGCCCTTGAAGGTTTGCGACAACGTTTTTTAGAACTCTATGTCGCGCATTTGGCAGATCAAACCTGCTTTTTTCCGGGTATGGAAACACTGCTTGAAAGCTTGGAAAATCAAGGCATACAATGGGGCGTGGTGACAAATAAGCCAACTCGGTTGACTGAACCATTATTGGAAGCCTTCGCGCTAACAAGCCGTAGCGTCTGCAATATCAGCGGCGATACTTTGTCGCAGTGTAAACCACACCCGGCACCCTTGCTACATGCTTGCAAGTTGGCAAATAGTACCCCTGAGCAGTGTATTTATATAGGTGATGCGCCACGCGACATTGAGGCAGGGCAGCGGGCGGGAATGCGTACTTTGGCGGCTTTATACGGTTATATAGATCCCAATGATCCGCCTGAACAATGGGGAGCAACCGGAATGCTCCAAAAACCGCTAGATTTATTATCATGGCTTGATGAATCTGTTAAACTGGATAAATGACACCTCAACAATATTGCCAAAAAAAAGTTTTGCGCGATGGCTCTAGTTTGTATTACAGTCTACGTTTTTTACCGAGCATACAGCGCAACGCATTAATCGCTTTAGAGGCTTTTTACGCTGAAATCAATGAGATTCGCTATAAATGCCAGGATAAGCAGGTTGCACGCCTCAAACTTCAATGGTGGCAAAATGAAATTGCTCAAAGCTTTGCTGGTACAGCACATCATCCAGTTTGCCAAGCGTTGGATAAAGTTGTTTCTGATAATCATTTAGCCGAACATTATTTTCAAGAAATTATAGAAGGTTTTTTACTGGATTTAGACGTGACACATTATGCCACCGTTGAAGAATTGGAAGATTATTGTAAACGCACTTATAGTGTATTGAGCTTACTCTCAACGCATATTTTGGGCTATCACAATGATAGTAGCCTCAAATATGCTGAACAATTAGGCATTGCGTTACAATTGACCGACATATTACGTGAACTACGCCGTGATCTTCTCAAAGGGTGGCTTTATATTCCACAAGAAGATTTGGAGCGATTTAAAGTCAGCACACAAACCTTATTTGCTAGCCAACTCTCAGAAACCGTAACAGCCTTATTCGCTTACCAAACAACTCGCATTCGTTCTTATTATGATACTGCCTTTAAATACTTAAAAAAAGAAGATCGTTTTAATCAACGCAGTGGTTTAATTCGTGCAAACTTGGCTTTAGCCACATTGCAAGAAATTGAAAAAGATAGATTTCAACTTTTTAAACACCGTATTCGTTTAATGCCTTTGCGTAAATTGTGGATCGCCTGGTACACGGCTTGGCAAGCGAAAAGGTGAGAAAAATAAAAATAATGGGGTGGATTAATGACTAAAATTGTTTTAGTGCGTCATGGTGAAACCTTTTGGAATTTAGAAGCTAGAATACAGGGACATCTTGATAGCCTCCTGACTGAAAC
>JAUXCJ010000265.1 GCA_030618965.1 Thiomargarita sp. | reverse complement strand
CCTAATAAATCTTCACGACCACGCCAAGTCGAACCTACAGGGACAATCAACTTGCGTTCATGATCGTCAATCAGATTAATCGCTAATGTGCTTTTTCCAACCCCTGGATGTCCTGTGAGAATGAGAATATTTTTGGTCAGCGAAACCGCCATTACAGCATCTAAAACTTCTTTACTATAGTCATTTTTGATTTTTTCTTTAACATTTTCCTTTTCTAACAGAGGATAAGTGTTAACAATATTTTTATTGCTGGCCTGTTTAGTTATGCTTGCTGTTGGACTAGGAGAAGTTTTTTTCAAATCTAAGTTTTTTAGACTATCAACAAAAGGACTTCTTATTATAGTTGATGCTGTACTTCGGCTGGTATATGTACGCACCATATTTTGCTGTATTTTCAGCGCATCTTCTCTGGCGATTTCAAACCATTCATGCAAATTGGTATGAAAATTGTCAAACCGTTCAGCATCTTGAGAACCGTGCCAATTAGGGTGAGGGCTGTGGGCTTGTTCTGCTGCCTTTTCAAACATATTTTCCACCGCGACACGATTGACTTCTTTAAGATAAACACCACCTATAATACTTTTGTAATACACAGTTAAAATATAGGGTTGTTGAAAGCGCGTCCATCCATCTGGATAAGGTTCTATTTTCCACAATGTTTTAAATTCATTAATTTTTTGCTGTGAAACACTACGCACTCGATAAGCACCAAATACATAGTCTTTTGGTCTAGTATTAATATCACTTATGCCACGAGGTTCCTGAAAACGCTTACCCCAAAAAAGTAATACTTGATTATTCAAAGCATCAGGGTATGGTTCAAGCAACCAACCAATTCCTAAATCATCAATCAGACAATAGGGATTTTCCCCCTCAAAAATATGAATATGGTAGCAACGTGGATCGCCCTGTTGACAATAATCAGTACGAAATTGTTGTTTTGCTGAACAGTTCCAAGTTTCGGCATTTTTACAAATACTGCCATCCCAACCTCGACGGTGAGAATTAATCGTGCAACCTAAAGCGTTGCCAACAGTGATAAAACTCATAATAGAATAACTCCTTATGTGTTAAAAACTATATCAAATTTCAATTTACCCAAATCTAAATAGGGCATCCATCATAACAGTTTGAGGCAGGTTTTAAAATGCGATTAATCGCAATGTAGTTTTAACTTTAATAGAAAATTATGCTAGTATAAATACCTTTAATAACATTATTGATAATGAGGAATTAAAGAAATGGCAGATATATTTTCAGAGGCATGGATGAAAGGATTCATGGAAGAATGGAATAAAGAACCTGAACTGGCTGATGCACTTGCCAAAATCAATTTTAACACCAAGTTAGCTTATGGCTTAAAAGATGATGACAAACCAAGAGGTATTTTGGTTGTAGAAAATGGCAAGGCCACATCAGCGGGTGCATACAATGGTGAAGAAGTAAATTGGGATTTACGCGCAACCGAAGACAATTGGCTAAAATGGATGGAAAAAGGCGTGGGTATGGCTGGTTTAGGAACAGCTGCTGCAATGGGTAAGCTGAAATTCAAAGTCGGCGATTATGGTTCCATGCTTAAAGACCCACGCATGGCGGGACCATTTGTTAAGAGTTTCTCCGTCATGGGGCGTGTCAAAGTCTAGCAAATTTAGGTGAACTCATAAGAGTGCCTCTCATAAATAGAGACAATCGAATCAATGAATTAGATATTTGTTATTGAACAAAATTGATTGATTATAATATTATATTTAGTCGTTCTCGAATTTATGTAGGGGACTCGTCATTTAACTTGAAGGAGAAAATATCTTGAAAAACCTTATTAAGATCACCGCATTTATCGGTATGTTTACATACCTTGGTTTAGCACAAGCAGCTGATCTCTTTTCAGACGCATGGATGAAAGGATTCCTGGCCGAATGGAACAAAGAAGTTGATACCATTGTCAAGCCACTCGCAAATCTTGATAATCCTTTTTCTGCTTGTATCGCTTATGGCTTTTATGCTGACGATGCGCCTAAAGGCGTTATCAAAGTTGTTAAAGGTGAAGCGGTAGCTGCTGGTGCTTATGGTGACAAGGAAATTGGCTGTGATAGTCTTAAATGGGATTTACGTGCCAAACCTGATAGTTGGGACAAATGGATCAAGGCAGGCACAATAGGCAAATGGGACATGATGAAGGCTGCCAGATGGGGCGGTTTAAAATTTAAAGTTGGCAATTATAGTGCCATGATGAAAGACCCAAGCATGATGGGGCCTTTTATGAAAACTTTTGGACTCATGGGACAGGTCAAAGTTGACTCGCCAACAGAAAATTCTACTGTGGTAGAATAAACTCTAAATACCTAATTTTCAAAGTGTTGTTTTTTTTAAGGGGTTTCTTGTATAGCAAGCTATACAAGAAACCCCTTGTGTCATTTTTAAGGTGGAGAAAAATATAGCATGTTAAAACAACTCATTCAGAAAACAGCCCTACTCGCAATTATCTTTAGCACAGCCACTGTAACAGCAGAAAGTTATTATCAAGTGCGGGTTCATAACCTTAGCCCACCTGTGACTTTAAGTGGTACCGTGATACCTGAGAAAGAAGTCACTTTATTAGCCCAATTACCCGGACGAATAGAAAAAATTGCAGGCAAAGAAGGTGACGAATTTGAGAAAAGTACCGTTTTAATCGCACTAAATGATAGAGAATTATTAGCAAAACGCCGTGCTGCTGTTGCTAGTTGGCGCAACGCTGATGCCGCACTACGCAATGCCGGTATGCAATATTCGCGTGAACTATGGTCACCAGATTCACCCACTCAAGCACCTGGTGGTATGGGATTACCAAATCTTTTTGATCAATTCCTGACTAAACCCCTGAGTGATGTGCTTGGAGAAAGCGACCAAGGTCTTGATCGTCGCGCCCAAATGCACTCTTTTGGTAGCAAGATCGAACAAGCACGAGGTGCATTGGAACAAGCCAGCTCACAAATTGAACAAATTGATTCTAAACTACGTGATGCCCAAAGTATTGCACCATTTGATGGTGTTATAATCAAAAAAATGGTTGAAGTAGGCGATACCGTAATGATGGGGCAAGCATTATTAAAGTTTGCTGACATTCGACGTCTCCAAATAGAAGTTGATGTGCCAGCTCGTTTAGTGCGAGGTTTGAAAGTTGGTGAACAAGTATCAGCCAGCTTGGACGTGCTTGATGAACGTGTTATTGTGGAAGTCGCACAAATTTTCCCGGTCGCAGATAGTCAACGTCACACTGTTAAAGTAAAATTTGATCTTTCTATAGATCCAGAAAGTGAGCAGGGACGATATGTTGGCCCTGGACAATATGCACAAGTCGATGTCCCAGATGTGAGAGCAGGCCAACAAGAATTACTCTTAATTCCTAAGAGTGCAGTGGTTAGGCGTGGTAGTTTGCCCAGTGTCTGTGTATTAAAGCCGAATAACAAATATGAACGACGTGTGATACGGCTTGGTAGAGCAATTAACCCTGCGCTTATTCCTGAACTTGATCCTTATTTAGGTGATTATGTAACGATTCTTAGTGGTTTAAAGGTAGGTGACAAAGTCGTTATAAACGATAGCAGGTTTGGAAAACAGCCCTGTTAATCATACCTTTATCGCATTCTGTTTCAATTTTAAATTCTTATTCCAAAAAAGCCACCGATAGCATTTTAACGAATTTCACAATATTAGAATATCATAATATTGTGAAATTAACTTTTATATGTCAAACTGATATTCGTAAGTTTATGGTAGTCCTACAAAAATTATGGTATTTTATCTAAGTTTCATTTG
>JAUXCJ010000184.1 GCA_030618965.1 Thiomargarita sp. | reverse complement strand
TCTATTTAGATTTTGCCTTATCCATTCTTAAAAATAATCCTTGTAGTTATTGTCTGAATCAGGATTTGCAGGATTTTCGGATTTTTTTGTCTGAATCAGGATTTGCAGGATTTAAGGATTTACAGGATAAAGGCAAAAACCGATTGTTTTAATTCTGTAAATTCTAAAATTCTGTGAATCCTGATCCAAACAATAACTACAAGGATTACTTTTAAAAAAGGATAAAACCCCAGTTCTATTTAGATTTTGCCTTATCCATTCTTAAAAATAATCCTTGTAGTTATTGTCTGAATCAGGATTTGCAGGATTTTAAGATTTACAGGATAAAGGCAAAAAACTATTTTTTTATCCTGTAAATCCTAAAATCCTGAAAATCCTGATTCAGACAATTCAAATACCCTTCACAAATTTTTCGTAAAATAAAATGCATAATATTCAAATTTAACTCAGTTTTGGAGCTAAACTATTATAAAGGATGAAAAAAGCAACACAGTTAGAACTAAAAAAAACACCTCATGCCTATTTTAACGGTGGAACAATCGTTATTAAGAATCTGGCACAAAGCATCGAAGTACCGGCTCAATTTCGCTGGATTCAGGGAAAATGGCGATGTCGGGGGGTTGATTATCGGCTAGTTCATCCTTGGCTTAAAGAACAAGGTATTGCTAATAATATTCCACACTGGGAAAAATTATCGCTTCATCTTCAAGAAAACTGGGAACTACATGCTTACCAAGTCGAAGCTCTGAATGCTTGGCAAGTGGCTGATTTCTGGGGTAGCGTGGTTTTACCTACGGGAGCGGGTAAAACCGTTTTAGCTTTACGCGCAATGATGCAAACCCAAGTTAGTACGCTTATAGTTGTGCCAACAATTGATTTACTTCATCAATGGTACGCTCGTTTAGTCAACGCTTTTGGTATTCGCATTGGTACTTGGTATGGTTTAGAAAAAAATGCACTGCCTATTACTGTCACAACTTATCCCAGTGCTTGGGCGCACGCTGAAACTTTAGGTAGTTTATTTAAGTTATTGATATTTGATGAAATTCATCATTTACCAGCCCCATCTTGGCACGAAATAGCCTTAATGTGTGCTGCCCCCTATCGGCTTGGTTTAACTGCAACCTATCCTAATGAAGATAATTTTCGTCCCGCTGCTCGCAAACCTAGTATTTCCGCAAATGATCAACTTCAATTATTTCATGGCTCAAATGTTTCCGATCCTGTTGCCTTATTAAATGAAATAGTTGGGCCAGTTATTTATCGGAAACACATTGATGAACTCACTGGAGAACAGTTAGCCGAATATCGCACTCAGCGCATTTTTGTGGATTTATATGATGACGAAAAAAGGACTTATGATACCGCTTATGCCAAATATATAGGCTATGTGCGAGATAACCGTTTACGCGAAACGCATGGTTCACGCTGGTGGCAGGAACTAACGCGCCGTAGTGCTTACCAAGCTGAAGCACGGATAGCTAAAGTTGCCGAATTAAAATGGAAAGAAACTATTTATCAAGCACAAGGCAAACTTGACGTACTTGATCAACTTTTAAATGAGCATCAACAACAAATGATGTTGATTTTTACCGCACATAATCGTTTTGCCTATAGAATTGCCCGACTCCATTTAATTCCAGTGATTACTCATCAAACCAAAGCTGCTGAACGTAAAGCAATTTTAGATAATTTTCGAGCTGGCAACTATCGGGTTATTGTCACGACAAAAGTATTAAATGAAGGAATTGACATACCAGAAGCTAAAATTGCAGTGATTCTAGGGGGCAGTGCCAGCGATCGTGAATATGTGCAACGATTAGGGCGGGTTTTACGCAAAGTTGGCAATGCGGAAGCCATTTTATATGAAGTAATTGTTCGTAATACAGCAGATGAACGAATTGCAGAACGGAGACAACCACGTTCATAATAGATTTCTCCCCCCCCTCAATCCCCCCCGCTGGGGTGGAGGTATTTCCACTCCCAGCGGGAGGGGGCTAGGGGGAGGGAACACATAATCTACGCAGCAAGGCAACATCAACCTCATCCAAATTCTCAACTACTAAAGCTGCTCCAGTAAAATCATCAAGGCGTGTATAATCATTAACTGTAATTACTGTCGTTATATTGGCAAGAGTAGCTGAACGAACTCCATTATAAGAATCTTCAATTGCAATACATTCTTCAGCTTTTAAGCCCAGTTCCTTCAGCGCATAATGATAAATATCAGGAGCAGGTTTTTTCGCAGACACCATATCACCTGCCGCAATCACGTCAAACCAGTCCACAGATTCTGGTGTTAAACTCTGTTCGAGTAACACTGTGACATTTCGCAAACTTGTTGTCGTAGCGATGGCAAGAGTAATGCCCTCTTGACGCGCTTCTGCTATTAAGCTGCGTACTCCGGGGCGTAATGGAATAGGATTTGTTACTAACATCTGGTTATAACGCGCAGTTTTCTTTTTATGTAGTTCGGCAATAAAGGCATCAGAATAAGATTCATTAGGATGATACTTATCCACATAAAAGCGGATACGCTCTTTTCCGCCCGTTACGGCTAATAATTCACCATAAAACTCTTCATCCCAATGCCAATCTAGTTTATATTCAGCAAAAGTTTCATTAAAAGCAACACGATGTGCATAGCGTTCGTTTTCTACTAGTGTGCCATCTACGTCAAAAATTATAGCTTTGAGAGTTTTCATAGTTTTTATTGTACGATATTAATGATTAATAATCCTTCCCCCATCTCGTAACACAGATTCATTATTTTTATGCTCTATTGCCATTTTTAAGAGTGTTTCAATCTGTGATAATTAAAGTGCATTTTTTTCAATATTATACGCATTTTTCTCAATACTACGAACAACCACTTCTTCATTAGTGAGTTGATTTATATCTTTAGTTTTACCAAAAAGCTCAAATATCTCAAGGGCAACCCGTAATCGAATTTCAATAGGGGTTTCATAATCTACCATCAGACTTTTAAGGGTAGATAATGCTATGTTTACGATTTCATCTAGCTCTTCTTGAACTATTTTACCATTATCTAAGATGCTTTCTGATTTTGACATGTTTAATAACTCCTTGTTGAATAATATTAGATTAATTTATGAACTAAAGGGAAGGGAGTAAATATTTAGAATATTAGCAGGTTTTAGAAACCTGCTAGGCTTGCCATAAGGGGAAAAAATTCTGTTTCCGACAATTAATGATTATTAACTGATAACTTCACTGTTTGACTTAAAGTAACGCACCTTGGTGCCATCTTCAAGAAACTTAAATCCGACTCTATCAGCTTTATTTGTAGTTGGATTAACAAGTGCAATATTGGAAATATGAATAGGCATTTCTTTATCAACAATACCACCTTGGGTATTTTGCATGGGATTGCCTTTCGTATGACGTTTGGCTAAATTAATATTTTCTACAACCACACGATCCGATCCGCGAAAACGAACCACTTTTCCATATTTACCTTTATCTTTTCCTGTGATGACGATAACATCATCACCTGCTTTTAGTTTACGCATAAATAAAATAAGACCATTATTTGTTTTAAAGGACTTCTGGAGCTAAAGAAACAATTCTCATGAAACTCTCAGTTCTTAATTCACGAGTTACAGGTCCAAAAATACGTGTACCAATGGGTTGCTTTTGGTTATTGAGCAAAACCGCTGCATTACCATCAAAACGAATAATGGAACCATCAGGACGTCTAACACCTTTGCGAGTTCTCACCACTACGGCTTGATAAACTTCCCCTTTTTTTATTTTACTACGAGGAATCGCTTCTTTTATACTGACTTTAATAATATCACCAATGCCCGCATAACGGCGATGTGATCCCCCTAAAACTTTGATACATTGTATCCGACGCGCCCCACTATTATCAGCCGCATCTAATATAGATTGCATTTGTATCACTTTGTAGACTCCTATAGCCTCCCCTTAAAGGGAGGTAACAATTCAGTTATGCAACAACAGCCCGTGTCACAATATTATGTAAACGCCAAGATTTTGTCTTAGACAATGGACGGCTGGGCTCTATTTCGACAATATCCCCATTTTGACAACTATTTTCTTCATCATGCGCGTGCAACTTAGTTGAACGCTTGATATATTTGCCATATTTGGGATGTTTAATCTTTCGTTCCACTAAAACAGTAACCGTTTTATCCATTTTATTACTGACGACACGCCCTGTTAGAGTGCGTATTACTTTTGTTTCTTCAATCGCCTGCTCAGCCATGCAATGTTACCCTTCTTTTTTCATTAAGTATCGTTTTTACTCTTGCAATATCACGTCGGACACTTTTCAGTTGAGTATGTCTGTTTAATTCATCATTGGCTTTTTGTAAACGCAAATTAAAATGTTCGCGTAACAAATCAAGTAAATCAGAATTTAGCTGTTCTGGCGTTTTTTCTCTTAGTTCTTTTGCTTTCATTACATTAATGTCCTACTGACAAAAGTGGTTGATACCGACAATTTTGCCGATGCTAAACGAAAGGCTTCACGGGCAATTTCTTCTGAAACACCTTCAATTTCATACAGCATTGTACCTGGTTGAACTAAGGCTACCCAGTATTCAACATTGCCTTT
>JAUXCJ010000426.1 GCA_030618965.1 Thiomargarita sp. | reverse complement strand
TAGGCAACGTAAAATAAGCTTTTAAGGCTTAACTTAATGGCAGTGACCACCTCATCCAAATTTCAAGGTTAATACCTGAATTGCCAGACTTTCAGAACTAATTATCTTAAGCTGTCTATGGTCGCTGAACTGATAGTAGATGACCCAACCACAGTTCCTAGCAAAAATACCGACTCACACCTACCCTGCTATATAATATTCGATAATCAAAGAATAGGAATGCAAGGTAACCTTGCACTCCAACTCCTCATGTCACAAGGTTTTTTTTAAATGTTGCAACCCAATCACAGAAGCTGTTTTTGAATAGTTCATTTAGATCACATTCGAGCTTTTTTGCTGTGATAAAATTTTCTTGCTGATTTTTATATTTTATAAAACAACATATTAAAAAATTAAATTTCTATGGCACAAAATTTGCTTTATTTTATTGAAAGCCATAATCACAGGAGAATTTCTATGAAAAAGTTTGAAGATCGCCAAGTTCGTATTTTCATTTCCTCCACTTTCCGCGATATGCACGCAGAGCGAGAGGTACTGGTTAAACAGGTTTTCCCGCGTCTACGTCAAAAGTGCCGAGAACGAGCTGTGGAACTGACTGAAATCGACTTACGTTGGGGTTTGGATGAGAAACAAAGCCAAACTTTACAAGCCAGTGCCGATAGTTGTTTAAAAGAAATTGATTTATGTAAAGGCCATCCGCCCTTTTTTATCAGTTTCCTCGGTGAACGCTATGGTGCGGAAACCACTGCTAAGGAGTGTCAAGAATTATATGAGAATAATCCACAGGATGATTGGGCATGGCTTAAAAATTATCCTGATGCTAGTATCACTGAACTAGAAATTGTTCACGCCATTTTTAGCCGACTTGAAACTAATAGTGTGAATTTTGAAGAATTATCCAAAAATATACTTTTTTATCAGCGTGATTCTGCCTATATTAATAATCTTCCGCCTAAAGAAAAACTAGAGAATTTTGTCAGTGTAAATGAACTCGCTAAACAAAAACAAATAGCCTTGAAAAAGCGTATTATTGATGAAGGTTTTGAGGTAAATAATTACCAAAAACCGGATGATTTAAGTAATCTGATTTTACGACAATTATGGCACGCCATCAATCAACGCTTTCCTCTGAAAGACAAACCGACAGTTTTAGAACAAGAAGGCTATGAACACGAAGCTTTTGCCGAAAGCCGTACTCATATTTATATTGAACGCCCCGCCGATTTTAAACGTTTAGACGAACACGCCGCTAGTGAGGATAATAAGCCGCTGGTGATTTTAGGCGAATCGGGCAGTGGCAAATCAGCGTTGTTGGCGAACTGGGCATTGCGCTATCGGCAGAGCCAGCCTAAAGATGTGGTCATATTTTACTTTATTGGCAGTTCACCAAAAACCAGTGATTATGTCGAAATGCTGCGCTATTTGATGGCACAGCTCAAGCAACATTATAATATTACAGAAGAACTTCCGAATGAACCTAAAGCATTAGTGGATTCTGTGCCATTGTTTTTAGCCTCTGTGCAAGGGCGTTTAATTTTGATTTTGGACGGTTTAAATCAATTATCGTCAGACACTGCTAAGCCCTTGGCTTGGTTGCCTGAGTACATTCCCAGCAAAATACGCTTATTTTTGTCCACTTTAGAAGGACCAACTTTAGAGGCTTTAAAACAACGTCAATGGGAAACTTTCACAGTTAAGCTGTTGTCCAATGTCGAGCGTGAAAGCCTAATTGTTGATTATTTGAAACATTTTAGGAAATCCTTGAATTATGAACAGATTCAAGCTATTGCGAGTTCGGAGCAAACTCATAATCCTTTATATTTAAGGGTATTATTAGAGGAACTACGGATTTTTGGGTCTTATGATGAACTGAATGCAGAGATAGAACATTATTTAGGGGCAAAAAATCCGATTGAGTTATATGAAAAAGTGCTCTGCCGTTTAGAGAACGATTATGAACGAAAACGCCCGCAATTAGTGAAAGATGCTTTCAGTTTATTATGGGCATCACGGCGAGGCTTAACACAACATGAATTATTAGAAATATTAGATATTCCACAAGCTATTTGGACACCCTTATTTTTAGCCGTGCAAGATGCTTTGGTTAATCGTGAAGGTAAACTGAATTTTTTTCATGATTATTTGCGACAAGCGGTTAAGAATCGTTATTTGCCTAGTATTGAAGAGCAAAAATTGTGGCATTTGCGATTGGCAGATTATTTTGAAAAGCAAGAAATTAGTGCGCGGGTTGCGGATGAATTGCCTTGGCATTTGGAATATGCGGGAGAAAAAGAGCGATTACGGAATTGTATTAGTGAAATTCCGATGTTTTTGCAGTTCGACAGGGATAATAAAGAATATGAGTTATGGGGGTATTGGTTGGTGCTTGAGCCATATGAGACGATGGTTGGTGCTTATGAGGGGAGTTTGGCTAGGTATGAGGAAACGAAGCCTGAAGAAAAGCATTTGGGTGATGTGTTGCACCAGTTAGGGTATTTTTTTGATACGGCAGGTTATTTTTTAGCAGCTATTCCCTTGTTGCGTCGCTCCTTAGAAATTGCTGAAAAAGTCTTGAAGTCGGATCGTAGCCATGTCGTT
>JAUXCJ010000406.1 GCA_030618965.1 Thiomargarita sp. | reverse complement strand
GGATTCCTAAATAAGTTGTAAATCAGACCTCCGAGGTTTTCAAAACCTCGGAGGTCTGATTTACAACTTATTTAGGAATCCTATAGTCTCTATTGACTAAAGCCACTAACGCTTGAATATGTTCACTATTATCATTTAGAGCGGAAATATAATTAAAGACTTGCCCACCCGCTTTTAAAAATACTTGACGGTTTTCTTGATTAATTTCCTCTAAGGTTTCTACACAATCTGCTGCAAAACCAGGACAAGTTACATCAACTCTTGTTACACCTTCCTTGCCTAGTGTAGTTAAAGTCTGATCTGTATAAGGTTTCAGCCATTCTTCCCGCCCGAATCGTGATTGAAATACGAGTTTCCATTTATCTTCTGTCAAATTCATCTCAGCCGCGACTAATTGAGCTGTTTTCTCACAGTGATCAAAATAGGGATCCCCTGCTATCACAAAGCGTTTAGGTAAACCATGAAATGAAAACAATAACTTATCTGGTATGCCGTGTTTAGCCCAATAATTTTTAATATGTACCGCCAAAGCTTGGATATAAGCAGATTGGTCATAGTAATGAGAAATAAAACGTAAATCAGGTACTCTGCGCCAAGTTTTTAAAACATCCGCAATCGCATCAAAAGTCGAGCCGGTTGTAGAACCAGAATATTGTGGATATAAAGGTAATATCACAATACTTCGCGCATTAGCTTGGCGCAATTCTTCTAAACCAGCAGCAATGGAAGGATTGCCATAGCGCATGCCTAAAGCAACGGTGAAATTCTCACCCAAGGATAAGGATAATGCTTTAGTTTGCGCTTGACTAATACTTAATAAAGGCGATCCAGCTTCAGTCCAAACGCTCTGATATTTAAGGGCTGAACGGCGTGGACGAATACGCAAAATGACGCCATGCAGAATAAACCACCATAACCAGCGCGGTAGTTCCGTCACTCTAGGATCAGCTAAAAATTCGCCTAAATAGCGGCGTAAGGCAACTGGAGTTGGGGCATCTGGTGTACCCAAGTTGACTAATAAAACCCCGGTTGTTGTTCGGCTATCAGGATTCTCAGGGACAGAACTGTACATGTTCATTATTTTAAATTTATGTTAGTTACATCAACAAAATGCCCCGCTATCGCAGCAGCGGCAGCCATCGCAGGACTAACTAAATGAGTACGTCCATCCGGACCTTGACGACCTTCAAAATTACGGTTAGAAGTAGAGGCACAATGTTCTCCAGCCTCTAAGCGATCAGCATTCATGGCTAAACACATAGAACAGCCGGGATTTCTCCATTCAAAACCAGCTTCAAGAAAAATTTTATCTAAGCCTTCCTGCTCCGCTTGTGCTTTAATCAAGCCTGAACCCGGAACTGCTAAAGCTTGTTTAATCGTAGCTGCAATATGCTTACCTTTAAGAATCTCTGCCGCAGCACGTAAATCTTCAATACGCGAATTAGTACAAGAACCGATAAAAATTTTATCAAGATTAATGTCGGTGATTGGTGTATCAGCGGTTAAATCCATATAAGTTAAGGCTGTTTGTGTACATTCATCAGTTGGTTTTGGAATAAGGCTATCAATAGCTGTCACCATTTCTGGCGAAGTTCCCCAAGTTACTTGTGGTTTGATAGCACTTGCATCAATATGGACAATATGATCAAAATGAGCACCAGCATCGCTATGTAAATCACGCCAAGAAGCTACCGCTTGCGCCCACGATTGTTCACTTGGTGCATAGTTCCGTCCACGTACATAATCAATGGTTTTGTCATCGACAGCAATAATGCCCGCCCGTGCGCCTGCCTCAATGGCCATATTACAGACAGTCATACGCCCTTCCATTGATAATGCGCTTATCGCAGAACCTCCAAATTCAATAGTATAACCAGTGCCACCGGCTGTGCCTATTTTGCCAATGATATAAAGGATAATATCTTTAGCTGTGACACCCGAACTAACTTCACCATCAACACTGATTAACATATTCTGAGATTTTTTCTGGACAAGACATTGAGTCGCTAAAACCTGCTCTACTTCAGAAGTACCAATCCCAAATGCCAAGGCACCAAAAGCACCATGTGTTGAAGTATGCGAATCACCACAGACAATTGTCATACCGGGCAAAGTTACCCCTTGTTCTGGCCCAATAACATGCACAATTCCTTGACGAATATCATTCCTAGTAAATTCAGTGATCGCGTGATTTTGACAATTTTTATCTAAGGTTTCAACCTGTAAGCGTGACAAAGGATCGGCAATATCCGCGACACCACCCTCACGGGCAGTGGTAGGCACATTATGATCAGGGACAGCTAAATTTGCTGACACACGCCAAAGTTGACGATTAGCTAAATTGAGGCCCTCGAAAGCTTGAGGAGAAGTAACTTCATGAATTAATTGAAAATCTATATAAAGTAAGGTTGCTCCATTTTCATCTACTCGTACTGTATGGGCTTCCCATAATTTATCATATAAAGTTTTTGCTGGCATATAATTATTCTCTCCTAAGCTCGTGCAAGGTAACCTTGCACTCCAGAGTCCAGTTGGAGTGCAAGGTTACCTTGCACTATCCTTTACCTTTAAAAAAGAGACAATATTTTCTTCCGAAATGGCAGCTCCCATATCTTTAAGAATCTCTTCCAAAGCACGTAAACAATCTAAAACATTTTTCATGTGACTGGAATAACCCATTAAACCAATCCGCCAAATTTTGCCCGCTGAACTACCAAGCCCAGCACCAATTTCTATTCC
>JAUXCJ010000011.1 GCA_030618965.1 Thiomargarita sp. | reverse complement strand
CCGCTTGGCCTCCGACTTGAGCGTCCACTTGTCGCCCTCTCTTCTGTGGAAGTAGGTAATATTTGGAATAGGTTAGTAGATTCTGTCCTATTATTCTTTATTAAATTAGGAAATTAGGAAATTATGATCGTTTATCTCAATGGTGAATTCTTACCACTCTCCGAGGCAAAAGTATCAGTATTAGATAGAGGCTTTATTTTCGGTGATGGCGTGTATGAAGTTATCCCAGTGTTCGGAAGACGTCTGTTTCGCATAGAAGAACACTTAGAACGTTTAGAAAATAGCTTAAAAGCTATTAAGTTAGAAAATCCATTGAGCCATCAGGAGTGGATCGACACCTTGGAAAAGCTAATTGCTCATAACCAAGGCGATGATCAGGCAATTTATTTGCAGGTAACACGCGGCCCTGCTAAACGTGATCATAATTTTCCAGAAAATGTCGTACCCACTGTCTTTATAAAAAGTGATCCCATTGAAACACCGCCTCCAGTTATAGGAATGAAAGCCATAACCTGTGCGGATATACGTTGGCAATTTTGCGACATAAAGTCAATTGCCTTATTAGCTAATATCTTACTACGTCGCCAAGCTGTTGAAGTAGGTGCTTATGAAGCCATATTAATTCGTGATGGTTATGTAATGGAAGGGGCGGCCAGTAATGTCTTTATCGTTGTTGACGGGGTGGCGATTACGCCCCCCAAGAGTCAATTTATTCTACCAGGGATTACTCGTGACTTAATTCTTGAAGTCATGCAGGCAGCTCAACTTCCTTGTCGTGAAGCTGATATTTCAGAAGCGCAATTGCACTCGGCTGACGAAATTTGGGTAACCAGTTCCACCCGTGAAATTGTGCCAATTATTATGCTTGATAATAAACCTGTAGGAAAGGGAGAAATTGGCCCAGTGTGGGCACAAGTTATCAAACTTTATCAGGAAAATAAACAAAAATTACGTTCAAATGCCTAAAATACCTACCCCCGATTCAAGGGGGGCAAATAATGATGATATTGATTTATTCAAATTTCCTTGCGACTTTTCCATTAAAGTAATGGGAAAAGCAACTGAAAATTTTGACCTTTTGGTTGTGGAAATTGTGCGTCGCCACTGCAAAGATTTAAAAGAAGGCGCAGTGACTATGCGTAGCAGCAGCGGCGGCAAATATCTATCAGTCACTGTCAGCTTCATCGCTAAAAGCCGTACACAACTCGATGCTTTATATATAGAACTTAGCGGGCATGAGCGCGTAACAATGGTATTGTAAGAAAAGAATAATTTCTGCTTTTTAAATACGGACAAGTCTAAATATACTATGTTTGAAATTATCAGCGCCGGCGGTTGGATTATGGGGCCAATTCTTCTTTGCTCCGTGATTGCAACGGCTATTATTATTGAACGTTTTTGGGCTTTGCAAAAAAAACACATTATCCCAACAAACTTAGTACCCGAAATTTGGAACTGGATTAAAAGTGATCAATTAGATAAAAAACAATTGCTGCTTTTACATAATCATTCACCTCTAGGTGAAATTTTAGCCGCAGCTTTGGCTAATCAAACTCATAGCCGTGAAATGATGAAAGCCAGTATTGAGGAAACCAGCAATCGGGTTTTACATAAACTCGAAAAATATTTAAATACTTTAGGCACGATTGCCGAAATTGCTCCTTTATTAGGTTTATTGGGTACAGTTACTGGTATGATTGCGATGTTTGCAGCAGTTGGTGAAGTCGGATTAGGCAATCCAAGGATATTATCAGGTGGGCTTTCAGAAGCCTTGATTACTACTGCTGCTGGTTTATCCGTTGCTATTCCTGCCTTTATATTTTACCGATATTTTCGGGGAGTTGTTGATGAACTGATTTTAACAATGGAACAAGAGGCATTAAAAATCGTTGATGTATTACATGGTGATCGTGAGCAAGAATTATGAAATCCCGCCGCCAAGATAAGAATAGCCCAAAGGTTAATTTAACCCCGCTGATTGACACTGTTTTTTTATTGCTCATTTTCTTTATGATGACCACCACTTTTAATAAAGAATCACAGCTTCACATTAATTTACCTGAAGTCGAAGGTGAACGTCCCATTGAGCAGCAAAAACCGATTAGAATTATCATAGATGCCAATGGCCAATATGCCATCAATGATGTTGAACATAGCCTCATTAATAGCCAGTTAGACACACTTGAACGCGCACTTTCTAATGTGATAAATAATAAATCCGATTGGCCATTATTAATAAGTGCTGATGAACATGCCCCACATTACGCTGTGATGAGAGCGATGGAAGCGGCTCGTAATTTGGGATTAACTCGTTTGAGTTTTGAAGCACAGCAACGCCTTGATGAAAAGTAAATTGCCATTTTCCAGTAAAATACCCCTACATGAATTTGTAATATTTACGTAGGGGCAGTTCTTACCCTTGTACTTTAGTCCTCATTAAGCAAATGAGTAGCAGTAGCTTTTTTAAGAGCTGGGCGAATCCGTACTGTTTTCACAGCATTATTAGCCATTTGCATAATTTCCACCGGGCAACCTTCTAAAAGTAAGGTCGTTTCTGCCTCTGGAATCACTTCTAAATATTCTAAAATCAAGCCATTAAGTGTTTTAGGACCTTCTGTGGGTAAGTTCCATTGCATCACTCGATTGAGTTCTCGTACTGTGATACTGGCATCAACAAGAAAAGTGTTGTCATCTTGAGGGTGTATATCTGGTGTTAATGTATCAGGATTAGTGGTAAATTCGCCAACTATTTCTTCAAGAATATCTTCAAAGGTAACTAAACCTTGAATATCACCATATTCATTGACTACCATGCCGATACGCCTTTTATGTGTTTGAAAATTAATTAATTGTTTATTTAATGGCGTGCCTTCAGGAATAAAATAAGGTTCGCGTGCGATTTTTTCTAAGGATTCTTTAGTCAGTTCATTATATTTTAAGAGGCTTAATAATTTACGCAGGTGAATTAAACCAACCACATTGTCTATACTTCCATTGTATAATGGTAAACGGGTGTGTTGACTGTTGGTTAGTTGTTCATAAATTGTGTCCAATGGTGCCTTGATATCAATACCGATAATTTCATTACGCGGTATCATAATATCTTCGACAGTTGCTTTTTCTAAATCCAAAATACCCAATAACATTTGTTGATGGCGTTTAGGAATCAGTCCACCAGCTTCATGTACAACAGTACGTAATTCATCAGGGGTTAGGTGATGGTAGTCTTGATTTTGCTCAGAGAAACCTAGCCATTTTAGTAAGTGATTACCAATATAGTTCACCATCCATACTAAGGGATATAATAATGTCAATAAGGGTTTAATAATAAGCGAAGCAGGAAATGCAACTTTTTCGGGATGCTGTGCTGCTATCGTTTTAGGTGTGACTTCACTGAAAATGAGAATCACCCCGGTTAATAAGGCGGCTGCTACTGCAATGCCAGCTTCACCCATCAAGTCAATTGCAATAATGGTAGCAATTGAAGACGCTAAGATATTGACAAAGTTATTACCTAATAAAATGATTCCAATCAGGCGATCTGGGCGTTCTAATAATTTACTGACACGCTGTGCGCCCGGATGCTTTTTTGCCGCAAGATGGCGTAAACGATAGCGATTAATCGCCATCATACTGGTTTCCGAGGCTGAGAAAAATCCAGATAATAAGATTAGAAAAGCTAGTATGCCAAATAATACACTTATCGGTATGTCGCTCAAGGAAAATTAACCTTTAGTTACAATGGAAATGTTCTGTTTATTGTAATGCTATGCAGATGTCAAGTAAAAAAAATCCAGTTCAAACAACTGGATTTTTTTAATCAAGACTTAGATTTTTTTCTTCGTAGGGCGTTGCCAACCATCTATCGTTTTCTGGGGGACACGGCTAAAAGTTAAAGTCTCTGGGGGCGTATCTTGTGTGATGGTAGAACCAGCACCGATAGTGGCTCCTTCTGCGACTGTCACTGGGGCAACGAGTTGTGTATCAGAACCAATAAATGCCCTATCGCCTATAATCGTTTTGTGCTTGTTTGCGCCATCATAATTACAAGTGATTGTGCCAGCTCCAATATTGACTTTGCTACCGATTTCACTATCGCCGATATAGCTCAAGTGATTTATTTTTGAACCTTGTGCCACTGTAGATTTTTTAATTTCCACAAAATTACCAATGTGTACATCCTCTGCGAGTCTCGCTTCAGGGCGTAAACGCGCAAATGGCCCAATTTTACATCCGGCGCCAATGACAACATCTTCAATAACGCAATTTGATAAAATTTCAACATTATCAGCAATTTTAGCATTGCGTATCACGGTATTTGAGCCAATTTTGACCCGATTACCCAGTATGATGTCGCCTTCAAGTATCACATTTATATCAATAGACACATCACGTCCAGTTTGTACTGTGCCACGTATATCAAGGCGGGCAGGATCGCGCACTGTGGCACCAGCCAGCATAAGATTTTGAACTTGTTGAGTTTGATAATAACGCTCTAGCTTGGCCAATTGAATCCGATCATTAATGCCCATAACTTCATAGATATTATCAGTTGTTGTCGTGTAAATTGGCTGGTTTTCCTGAACTGCTAAGTCAACAACGTCAGTTAGATAATATTCTCCTTGGGCATTATTATTATTTAATGACCCTAACCAACTGCGTAAATTCGCTGCTGGAATTAAGAAAATACCAGCATTAATTTCTTTAATAGATTGAATGCTGGCATCAGCCTCTTTTTCTTCAACAATACGCACCACTTTTCCCTGTGCATTGCGAACAATTCGCCCGTACCCGTATGGATTATCTAATTCAACAGTGACTACACCGAGACTATGAGGCTCAGGTGAAGTGCATAGCATTTGCAGTAAGTTTGGATTGATTAAGGGAACATCGCCACAAAGGACTAATACCATCGCATCATCAGCAATATGAGGCAAAGCTTGGGCGACGGCATGTCCAGTGCCAAGCTGTTCAGCTTGTTCTACCCAATCAATATCAATATCATGGAGTGCCTCACGCACTTGTTCACCTTTATGACCATAAACAATATGTATACTGTCAGGCTGGAGCGTTAAAGCGGTATCAACAACATGACGAATTAAGGGCTTATCGGCAAGTTTATGCAGAACCTTCGGTAAATCAGAATACATGCGTTTGCCAAGCCCAGCAGCAAGAATAACAATAGAAAGTTTCATTTTTTGGTTTTTTCAATTTTTAGTTTGTATAGAATAACACCAAACCTTCAATGTTTTCAAAACCGAGAGCAACTAAAAATATTTTATTTTAAATTTAGCAGGTTAAAATCAAACCTACCAAAAAAAGCGAACCTTGAAAATTGAAAAACTAAATTTACTAACCATTAATTAATGGTCAAAGAATAGCAAGTCAACATTAAAAAAAACAATCGTTTTGAAAAACTGGATTTCTATCAGCTATTTATATTTTGAATATTTTATTGATAACCTATTGTTATATAAATTATATTAATCTATTCTAATAACAATTAAAAAGTTAATTGTCTTGATAATTCTTGGTTAGGTGTTAAAATAGCTGAAAAATAACACATCAAACCTCTGGTATTTTTGCAAAATAACACTCGCCTAAACTCCGTGTGGCTTAATCTAAAATTTAAGTAAAGCTAAAAATATCAATTCAAATCAGTTCGATGAGAAATGTTTTATCCTCGAACACAGTGCTTAACCTTACGCAAGACTTGTGGAGACTTATCAATATGAGCGAACATATCGTCTATGTCACGGACGACTCTTTTGGAGACGAGGTTCTCAAATCAAATATTCCTGTATTAGTTGACTTTTGGGCAGATTGGTGCGGTCCATGTAAAATGATCAACCCAATTTTGGAAGAAATTGCACCAGAATATGTAGGAAAATTAAAAATTGCCAAGCTGAATATTGATGAAAATAAAAACACCCCAACCAAGTATGGTATCCGTGGCATTCCTACTCTCATACTTGTGAAAGATGGAGAGCTTGAAGCTACCAAAGTTGGTGCCTTTTCTAAATCTCAATTGAAGGCATTTCTGGATAGCAACTTATAAAATTTTTTTTCGCAAAAAACCTCCCCACCCGCCCCTGGTGGGGTTATTTCTAACACTGCACATCATTCCCTCCGCAACCTAACAAACGGATCTAAACCAAAAAGTTGGGTGCAAGTGCTGCTCATTGTGAATCAATCAAGATCATAAATCATCAAAAATCATTTTAATCATATCCGCTGTTTTTAGATGGACATGACCTATGGAATGTTCAAAAAATTATTTCTATTATTATCTTTTATTCTCCTATCATTATTTTCATTATTTTTTTTACTGAGCTGAACTACGCCAAAAACTAACCAACACACCATGAATTTAACTGAACTAAAAAAACAAAGCGCATCTGAATTACTTAAAATTGCCCTCGCCCTCAATTTAGAAGGAACCGCACGGTCACGAAAACAGGACATCATTTTTGCCCTACTAACAGCACATGCCAAAAAAGGCGAAGACATTTTTGGTGATGGTGTCCTAGAAATTTTACAAGACGGTTTTGGATTTCTCCGTTCTGCAGATAGTTCTTACCTAGCTGGGCCTGATGACATTTACGTTTCCCCTAGTCAAATTCGTCGTTTTAATCTCCGTACTGGTGATACCGTTGCAGGTAAAATTCGTCCGCCTAAAGAAGGAGAACGTTATTTTGCCTTGTTGAAAGTTAATGAGATTAATTTTGAGGATACCGAACAGGCTAAAGATAAAGTCCTATTTGAGAACTTGACCCCCCTGTTTGCCAATAAACGATTGAACTTAGAAATCGGCAATGGCAGTAACGACGATTTTACACCACGCATCATTGATTTAGTCGCACCCATTGGTAAAGGTCAGCGTGGTTTAATCGTTTCCCCCCCTAAATCTGGTAAAACCATGATGTTGCAAAACATTGCAAACTCGTTGGCTATTAACCACCCTGAATGTTACTTAATGGTTTTACTGATTGATGAACGCCCTGAAGAAGTCACGGAAATGATGCGATCGGTACATGGGGAAGTGATTGCAAGCACCTTTGATGAACCTGCCACTCGTCACATACAAGTCGCCGAAATGGTGATTGAAAAAGCGAAACGCCTTGTTGAACACAAAATGAATGTCGTAATTTTGCTTGATTCTATTACACGCTTAGCACGCGCTTACAACACAGCTATGCCTACTTCTGGTAAAGTACTCACAGGCGGGGTCGATGCCAATGCCTTACACCGTCCTAAACGCTTTTTTGGGGCAGCACGCAATGTTGAAGAAGGCGGCAGTTTGACCATTATGGCAACTGCCTTGATTGACACGGGATCACGCATGGATGATGTGATTTATGAAGAATTTAAGGGAACTGGTAATAATGAAATTCATCTTGATCGCAAAATTGCTGAAAAACGTATTTACCCCGCCATCAATATCAATCGTTCTGGAACCCGCCGCGAAGAATTACTCATTTCCAAAGACAACCTCAAAAATATTTGGATTTTACGAAAATTACTCCATTCCATGGATGAAATTGCCGCAATGGAACTCTTAATAGATCGTCTAAAAGTCACCAAAACCAATGAAGAATTTTTTAAATCTATGAGACACTAAAAGAAGTTTAGTTGTGGAAGGTAATTTTTAAACTTGAACCCCAATTATCTTCCACAGCGTCTCGGATTAACACAGAGCTTAACAAGTTTCTTTCTATTTCTATACCTCAAATCTTTTTTACCACTTCTAGCAGAACAACTACTAGCGGCTATCCATCGGTAGACTTTACCTGAATATTTGTGAAAATAGTCACACATAAAGCAACCATTGTTAGTCCATTTATAAATTTTGATTTCACAACAGCACTTAGGCTCTGCGCTGCAAATCTCATTAATTTCTGATTTAGAGAAACCGCTTCTAATCAGTTCTAAAATTTCTGATTTACTGCATTGACTAGCTATTACATTTGAACTCACTAAAGAAGCAATAACAATAACAAACATTGTTAAAATAGATTTTTTCTTCATAGCATTCTCCAAGATTTTAACCGCCAGTTGTATTCATATATCGTAAAATCTGTGGCTGTCTATCAAGCTCAAAATCATGGCCTTTTGGTTTAATAGCCATTGAATTGATAATGCTTTGTTTGAGTGGCGTGATATTACCCGGATTAGCTCGTATCACGCGGCGTAAATCCATCGAATGTTCCTGTCCTAAACACAACAACAGGTTACCTTCCGTCGTTAAGCGCACACGATTACAGCTTTCACAAAAATTATGACTATGTGGAGAAATAAAACCAATGCGCGTATCCGTACCTATAACTCTATAGTACCGAGCAGGCCCTTCAGTAGTTTCAGCACTTGGTAGCAAAGAAAATGAGGCATCAAGGTCTTGACGAATTTCAGCACTAGAATAAAATGCTTCAGCTCGATCATGATCACTAATTGTACCCAAAGGCATTTCTTCAATAAAAGTTATGTCAATACCACAATCAACAGCAAATTGCACCAAATCACTGACTTCATCATGATTGCGATTTTTTAAAATCACAGCGTTGATTTTGACACGTTGAAACCCAGCTTTCAGTGCTGCGTCAATACCATGCAAGACTTTATCAAGTTTACCGATACGAGT
The DNA here is from genome assembly GCA_030618965.1 of Thiomargarita sp. GTDB lineage: Bacteria > Pseudomonadota > Gammaproteobacteria > Beggiatoales > Beggiatoaceae > JAUXCJ01. The sequence continues at coordinate 1,566 of JAUXCJ010000011.1, read as the reverse complement.
CATTTTTTTAAAACGCGCCTGCTTCAAGGTATCAAGACTAATATTAAGACGTTTAACGCCAGCATCTTTGAGCGGTTGTGCCATTTTCACCAATTGTGAACCATTGGTCGTCAATACTAGTTCTTTGAGACCTTCAAGTTGACCAAGTCCTTGAAAAAGTGACAATACATTCTTACGAACCAGCGGCTCACCGCCCGTAATACGGATTTTTGTAACACCGAGTTCTACAAAGGCACGCCCCACCCATTCTAACTCTTCTAAAGTTAATAACTGGGCGCGGGGCAAAAAGCTCATTTTTTCATCCATACAATAAACGCAGCGAAAATCGCAACGATCTGTAACAGATAAGCGCAAGTAGGTAACTTTTCGGCCATATTTATCTATCAACTTCATTTTTTTTCACCTTTATTTTTAGAAAAATGATAATTAAATATTACCTTAAGTTCAAATTATTTTATACGCCAATATAAAAGAGGTTATTATTACTCAAGCATCCAAATTCATCACTGACAATGCGTTTTTTTCAATAAAAGCGCGGCGCGGTTCAACGTCATCACCCATTAAAGTCGTAAAAATTTCATCGCAGCCGACAAGATCTTCAATGTGGACTTGTAGTAAATTGCGCGTTTCTGCATTCATAGTCGATTCCCATAATTGCTCGGGATTCATTTCACCAAGTCCTTTATAGCGTTGAATATGTAAACCGCGTCGGGCTTCTCCCATTAGCCAGTCAACCACTTCTTTAAAATGATTCACAGGCTGTTTTTTATCGTTACGTTGTACATACGAGTCGGTTTCTAAAAGACCACTCAATTTTTGAGATATTGCCACAATGGCTTGATACTCTGGCCTATTAAAAAAACCTTTACTCAAAGTGTATGGAGTTTCAACCCCATGTGCAAGCATGGATAAATGAGCAACAAAACTATTTTCCTCATATTCCACCTTTATCCTATAATGGTGTTGTGCTGCTTCAAGCGCGTTTACTAAACTATCAAACCATTGTTGTATTTGTTCTGGCAAATCGTTTGCGTTTAGTGGCGGCAAATCAATCATAGCTTCCAACACATCCGCCGGTATTTGGCGAGATAAGCGGTTAATTGTTGCCATGACAGCTAAATACTCACGGAAAATATTTTCTAAGGCTTCTCCAGAAATAGCCTCGGCATCGGGATTCATGACGAGCTTGGCATTTTGCAAAGCTAAACTCATCAAATACTCATTAAGTCCGGCGTCATTTTTGACATATCGAGTTTGTTTGCCTTTAGTGACTTTATATAAAGGCGGTTGAGCAATATAAATATGACCACGTTCCAAAAGTTCAGGCATTTGCCGATAAAAAAACGTCAATAATAAAGTTCTAATATGACTACCATCAACATCAGCATCAGAAGCCAAGATAATTCGATGATAACGCAGATTATCGGGATTATATTCTTCCTTACCAATACCACAACCCAAAGCTTTGATCAAAGTACCAACTTCAACCGAAGATAACATTTTATCAAAACGGGCTTTTTCCACATTTAAAATTTTGCCTTTTAAGGGCAATATCGCTTGATATTT
>JAUXCJ010000305.1 GCA_030618965.1 Thiomargarita sp. | reverse complement strand
TTCAATCAGTTTGATAAGCCCTTCCATAGTTTCTATAAATATTTTTCCTAGTGTTCTCATTAAATTGGGGTCAAGTTCATTAATAGGGATGTTTGTGAGTTCGGCACCTTCTAAAAATGCACGTATTGGTTTTTGAATATCGTTGGGTAGTGGTTTAGAAACTGGCTCAATTTTAGTCATTACATTTCCATTTGTTGGTGAGTTGGTATTTTTTACTGGTTCAGATTTTTCTACATCATCGTCGGGGGGAGGTTCCTCCTCCTGGATACTCACCTCAATATCATAATTGTCAATATATAATATATCACCCTGATTTAATTTGCGTTTCTCATTTTTAAAATCGTCAATTTCTGATTGGTCAACATGTTGAATACTCGTACCATTCCTGCTATGTTCAAAAAAATAATAGCCATCCTTTTCTTGATATTGAATCGTAGCGTGTTCTTTTGACACAAAATCATTAAGTAATACCCAATTGTTCTCTTGAGAACGACCAATCTTTCCACCCATTGTATCAAAGGTGATATGACTTTTTTGGCCAGACGGCAATTTTTGTGGTTCTGGTTCTATAATACGAAATGTGATAGTCATACATAAATTATCCTCCGATTTTCACGGTAAAACATCCTTGAGTGGTTTTATAATGCTTATACTAATCACGGGTGGGTTTTGTTATTCCTACGTTCAACCACATCAGTTGCTGCCACCTAGATGCTCTGGTATCAAATAAGGGCGCATTAGGTTGCATGAGAGCCAAAGAGCCAATTTTATTTAGGTTTGACAAGCGTTTTTTAATTTGGTTGAATGAAAAAATTCACGGTTGTACGGCAATTTAGGCCTAAATTAACAGTTTGTACATAGTCTACACCATAATGGCTACATTAAAACCCATGTAACTACTCATCCTCCCTTAAAAAGGATATAAGTCTTTGAAAAATAATCTATATATTAAATGTAACTACTCATAAAAATGTATAATTTTCAGATTATTAAAATATGGTATATTTAATGCTTATTAGCAGCACTTTTAATAATCTTTTTATTTTGATTAAATCAAAAGATTATGTTTTTACTACCTTGTTCAAGTATGGTACTTTTATTTTTATTTAATCGACTTGTCCGTAAATAAATTCAAAGCCAAAACCTGCCAAGGGATAAATCCCTTGGCTAAAAGCTAAAGTCGGCTAAGACGCTGAGTTTAGTCCCCTTTAGGGGACTTTAGCTTATATGGGCTTTAGCCCAAGGCTTTTTGGCACACCTCAACCGGAGACTTAACAATGCACTTAATTTTTACCGGTCATAATACCAAGCCCCAAATTAAATATGTCAACCCAGAAACTCTTCGTAAGCGTTGTGTAAAGCATCAAACGGGTGTTTCAACAAAAAACCCCAATGGACTGAAAAAAATAACGTTCTAAAACTGGAGTATGCTTGGCGCGGTTTAAAGTTTGTGATAGACAGAACCAACTTCCGCGAAAACATCAAGATTGAATTACTCAATGTTTCTAAAGAAAACTTGTTGGATGATTTTGAAGATGCGCCCGAGGTCGTCAAATCGGGCTTGTATAAACAGATAAGTACTGAAGCACAAATTCTCTGGTATATTGATTGGAGTCCAAGTCATATTGGAAGCCAAAACACAAGCATACCTTGATTATTGGCAATGAGCCTTTAAAGCTAGTAAATCTTTATGATCGGGTACAGCTCGCAAACCATTTTTAATATGATCTTGACAAATTTTTTTATGGCCTTTGTTTAGATGATATCTGGCTTTATTTTTATAAAATTTTGCAATTTCAGCGAGTCCTTCTTGTGCTGGTTTGTTACTCGGACAAAGCTTCAAGGCTTGCTGATATTTTTCAATTGCATTTTCTCCTTCTCCTTTTCCTGGTCGGGAAATCAATACTCTATTTTGTAAGTATTTGTCCGCTTGTGTCAAGATTAAGACTAATTTAGATTGTTCACACGTTATTTCATGTCTTAACCACTTGTCTACTAGAGGTTGCCATTTAAAATGCACCAGTGCGGCAGAACCCATAACCAACATCACCACGACGCTGACGACTAAAAAAACCTTTATAGGTCGAACTGGAACAAGTAGTTCTGCTAAAAATTGTTCAACCGTTGTTGTTCTATCATTCTTTTGAAAAGCTAAACCATGCAAAAGTGCCTTATATTGTTTAGGCTTTAAACCTTTAATGGGTTTTGGAATCAACTTTTTCTCTTTTGCTGTGATCGCTGTTTCTCTTCTTCCAAAGGGATGTTCTCCAGACAATAACTGATAACTCACGCAAGCTAAAGCATAAATATCATCTCGCGGATCTGGCTCTCTATCTAATAGCATTTCATAGCTGGCATAAAGCTCGGTTAAAGCCCCTAAGTCCCCCGGATCAAATCGGGTTTTTTCCCGTTCCGATTGATCAAGTGGGCGCGCAATACCAAAATCAATGACTTTGGCAATTTTCTCATCTGGATCATAGAACACATTTGCGGGTTTGAAATCCATATGCGCGATCCCATTTTTATGCGCATGCGCCAGCGCATCCCCCATATCCTTGATGATCAGTTCAGCTTCGGTTAGGGGAACACCATTCGGGTGGTTTTTTATGAATTCGTTTAATGGAATCCCTTTTAATAATTCCATTACGATAAAATAGGTATTCTCGACGCCATTTAAGTTATGTGCTTGGACAACTTTAGGATGATTAAGCTTTTTATAGCGGTTAAATTCACACACCAGTGTATTTAGCGCGTCATGATGTTGTTTGAAATCTTGACTGAAAAATTTGATAGCTACATCACAATCACGTACTCCCGCTGCTTCCTGAATCAAATCTTTGGCTTTCCAGACAACACCCATGCCGCCTTTGCCTAGCAATTTTTCTAAACGATAATTTCCGATGACTAAACCCGGTGCCAGAATCAGATCAAAATTATCATTTTCGTGGGAAAAGGGTACACCAGACAGAGTTTGCCTTGGTACGGTAGGCACCAGCATAATTCTGTCATTAAACAGAGTTTGCCTTGGTATGGTAGGCACCAGCATAATTCTGTCATTAACTTGCCTAATCTTAACGTTGAGCTTTGAATAATCGTTTGTCGAAAGTCTCTCAGCTTGATATAAGTTCGTCAGATAGGATTGTATTTCATTAAAAAGCGTCGGAGTTTGCGTAAGCACCTGTTCAAGTAGCAAAGCTAAATCGTCGCATTCTAACTTGTTCATCAAAAATTTTTCAATTGCGGATTTGAAATTATCCATAGACTTTAGACTTTTTTTTCTTAAATTTCAATTGTGACACGAATTATTATTAACTATAAGTATTTTCTTTTCCACGTAATTAATAAATTTCCACATTTTTTATTTGTACTCGTCGCTCCACACGTTCACAAACTAAACCGAAAAATAGATTCGAGCTTGGAGTGCAAGGTTACCTTGCACTCCAAGCTCGTACAAGGTAACCTTGTAC
>JAUXCJ010000207.1 GCA_030618965.1 Thiomargarita sp. | reverse complement strand
CTCTTCCTATTTTTCTGGAGTTCTCAGTACTACCCAACGGGCGGGCTTACGTTTGTGGCGTACTCGGATAAGTTGCATTGGTTCGCCAAAAGTTTTGTGGCTGGCGCGGATGACTTTGCGTAAATCGACTCTGCCAGCATGACGCTTTCTCATGCCTTCCAGACGTAGACGCAATCGTTCCGCCATTGCTCGGATGGGGGCTTGTAGTTGCAACACATCTTTTTCATTGAGGTTTTCCATCGGACGCATAAATAGTTCTGAATTTCCCCAACGCCAGATATTCGCCCTATATCCTTCGGTAAATACTGGACGCAGCGCACGTTTTTCGCCGATTTTATCTAGTTCGTTATTTTGATTATTTGGTATCAACGCCCGCATGGTTTTATTCCATTGACGCTTAATACGGGAATATTCTTTTCTGAAAGCGAGAGCTTTAGTTAATAAATCTTCCAAGTCGGCGGTTTCTTGTGCGACAAATTTGTAGCTGGTATGTGCTTCAAAAGCAGCTTCCCATTTTTGGATAGCTTTATCATCGTCAATGGCAAGGGATTTTCTGACGGCATTTTCAAACTGGTGCGATTCTCCGCCTTGGCAAAATGCTAGGTAGCGTTGCCAAGGAGTCCATTTTAGTCCGCTGCCGGTTGGTTCTTCGGAGGGCGGTAAGCTTTTTTCTTCAGCGGTGACTAGTTGATATAATGCAATTTTGTCGCTTCCAGTTTTATCAGCATTTTTCAGGCGCATCCAAGCTTTATAGTAAGCCGCCTCATTTTCTATGCGAGTGATTAAAATTGGTTTGAGGCTCTGTTGTAAATTATTGTCGGGCGTTAGCGAGTCTGCCAATAAAACGTATTTTGCAGCGACAAATAATTGCTCCGGCGCAAGGGATACGCCTTCATCTTTCAGGTAGGTACTTAAGTTTACTAACAAATTTATTAACATAGTAGTCGTTGCAAGGGTTTATATTTGATAGGATGTTTACTAAGTTTCCATTTTGCAAGAACTTGCCAAGCCTTTAGACGCTCATTTAAGAGTTGTTGCATCGCAACTATTTCATCTTGAGTCCACATTGCAATATTAGCTATAGATTGTGGTGTGTTTAAAAACTCAATATAAGCAGTATGTTCTTGCTGTTGTATTTGTTTGAACCAGTGAAGATGAGAATGGGCATTCAGTGTCGGTTGAGCGACAAGCGTTTTAATTTTTTTCTGCTCTAGTCGTTGTAAGACTTTTTTACCTCTTTCTGTGAGTTTCAGAACTGGAAGGTGATGAGTTCCCACAGTTATTATTGTTAACCATTCGTAGTCAATATAAGCTTCAATCTTGGCAGCGATAGCCGCAATGGTATTGTTTTTCAAGGCAGCGCGAAAGGTTTTATCTAGCTTTTTCTCTTCCAAAGTTTTTGCCTTGGAATTACTTAACCACATTGCGTAGGTTTGAATTCCGTACTTTGGAGAACAGGCAATAAGTCCCAATATGGTTTGGGTAGAAACATCTGCCAGCGAAGGAGCAACTATTGCGGTTTCTACACGCTTTATCCACGCGCGAATCCAATCATTCATTTGGACTTGTGTCTGAATATTGGTATTCTCCACTTTAGAAAAATTGAAATGAGGGCGTTGGTAGCCTTCGATAAATTTCAAATCCATTGAATTGAGTAAAGAAAGTTTATCCCAATGTTGTTCGGCTTGCTGTTGTAAGGCTTTAATTTTTGCCTCTAATTTAGCCGGAATTTGTGCTAATAACTTTGCCAAACTTTGTTCAGCCAGTTTTTTAGCAAATTCTGCCTTTAGGGTATTTACACGATTACAAGCAGTACGAACTTGCTTCAAGGTGAAAACGATACCCTGATATTTTATTTTACCAATACCCGTAGACACTTTAAGTATCAAGTTTTGTTCACTGTCCAAAATAAAAATCTGCTTCTGCTGTTGAATGGCAGCTGCTGCGCGATCTGACAAATTATCTTGTTTATAAGCAATAGCAGCAGAAAGCATTTTGTCCAGTTCCTGATCTTTATCAGTTTTATTAGGCAATTGATACCATGTTTCTAAAGTTGTTTGTAACGCATTGACTGTTGGCAGGTTTTGTTGACGCTGTATCAAGGATTTTAGGGTGTATGGTAACAGGTTCGGTTTGTTATTTTCTTGCGCTTTCAGCTTTTTGGCTTTCTTCTCTGCCCTTCTTTTTGCTTTTTGGGTTGAGGTTTTTCCCATATTATTTGTCCCATTAAAGGGCAACCACTAGGGTTTTGCCCCTACAATACTGTATCAGATTGTATAATAGTATGATAATCTTCTTGGTGTTTTGCCAGCAAATTTAACCATCCCGATGAATCTCCATTAGTTGCCATCAATAATTGAAGTACTTCTATCGTCTCCGATACTGCTGGTATATGTTTTAAAGGTAATTTTCTAATTTTTTGCACTGCCTCAATTACCCGCTGCAAATAGGTTTCGTCGGCATCTGGTACATGAAGGCGTAGAATAGCTGTTTCGGTTTCTTTATCGGGATAGTCCAAATACAAATAAACACAACGGCGGCGTAAAGCTTCAGTTAATTCGCGGGTACGATTGCCGGTAAGTACCACAATAGGTTTTATACTTGCTTGCACAGTACCGTATTCTGGAATAGAAATAGTGTACTCCGAGAGTACTTCTAATAATAAAGCCTCAGCATCTTTTTCGGTTTTATCCACTTCATCAATGAGCAAAACTTGTCTGTTACCATTTTCTGGTACAATGGCTTGCAAAAGTGGACGCTTAATAAGAAAGTGTTCGCCCCAAAATACATCTTCTTTATCAAGTGTTTCAATGGCTTTGCGAATACTTTGCTGTGCAATTTTTTCATGGATTCTATCTTTTATCATAGAGATCATTAACAATTGTTTAGCATAATTATAATCGTAAAGCAATTGATCGGCTTCAATGCCCTCGTAGCATTGCACCCGTAACAGTTTCTCATTAAATAATTTTGCTAAAGCATGTGCAACTGCCGTTTTACCAACGCCGGGAGGCCCTTCAATTAATAATGGTCTTTCTAAAACTAACATTGCTCGAATCGCCTGTGCGGTTTCTTCATTAGCAAAGTAGCCAGTGTTTTGCAAACTTTGTTGTATTTTGGCAATATTTTTCATGCTAATTATCTTTTAAAATCAATATATTATTTTTTATATTACGCACTATCGTTCCCAAACTACTGCCTTCCCTATATAATTCTGTTTGTTGAATCATTGCTACGGCAATTTGTTGATTATCTTCTTCAGTGATAGAGGTGAATGCTTTATCGGTTTCGCCTAAAATATATTTTTCTATCTGTTTCATGTTAATAGTCATTAATTAATTGTCTGAATCATGATTTATCTTAATCTAATTCAGACAATTAACTTATTTACTCTTCTCCTTCTAGCTCAACCAATTTCAAACCGGAATTACCTAGTCCACCTGCATCTTTGCCTTCTAGTTTAATCCTTAATCGTAATTCATTGGCAGAATCAGCATTAGCAATGGCTTCATCATAACTAATCCGGTCTTGTTGTTGTAAATTAAATAAAGCCTGATCAAAAGTTTGCATTCCAATGTTTGTTGATTTTGTCATCACTGGTTTGATACCAGCAACATCGCCTTTGCCAATTAATTCTTGAATTAATGGCGAATTAATCATGATTTCAATAGCGGCTGTTCGTCCGCCATCAACTGTTTTGACTAAACGTTGAGAAATAACCGATTTTAGGTTGAGAGCTAGGTCTTGTAGGACTTTCTTTTGCTTTTCTGTGGAGAAAAAGCCTAAAACACGATCAATCGCTTGGTTAGCATTGTTAGCATGTAAAGTACCCATAGCTAAATGGCCAGTTTGTGCGAATTCTAAGCCAAAGTTCATGGTTTCAGCGTCACGAATTTCACCAATGAGAATGACATCTGGTGCTTGGCGTAGGGTATTGTGTAAAGCTGCTTCCCAGCTTTTAGCATCAACACCAATTTCACGTTGCATCACAACACTGTTTTTATGCGGATGGACATATTCAATAGGATCTTCAAGGGTGATAATGTGTCCATACTCGGTGCTATTACGGTGGTCAATTAAAGCTGCCATCGTTGTGGATTTACCAGAACCTGTGCCGCCTACCATTATAATCAGGCCATTTTTCGCCCTGATGAGTTCTTTTAGGATGGACGGGAGTTTGAGTTTTTCAAAATTCGGGATTTCAGATTCAAGACGGCGGATTACTAATCCATGACAGCTTTGTTGCACGAAGGCATTGAAGTCGGATCGTAGCCATGTCGTT
>JAUXCJ010000015.1 GCA_030618965.1 Thiomargarita sp. | reverse complement strand
CTCATAAAAAACTGCCACCTTGGAAAATACTGATTGTCGATGATGAAGCGGACATTCACGCAATGACTCGCTTGGCATTGAATGATTTTAAGTTTGTGGGTAAAAAATTACAAATAATCCAAGCCATGTCAGGGGCTGAAGCACGGGAAATTCTTAAAAATGACACTGAAATAAGTGTGGCTTTTATTGATGTAGTTATGGAAACCGATGATGCTGGCTTGCAGCTCGTTAATTTTATCCGTAATGAACTCAAATATCGGCTGATTCGACTGATTATTCGCACAGGACAGCCCGGTATTGCTCCAGAAAGAGCTGTGATTGAACGCTATGATATTGATGATTATAAGGATAAGACGGAACTGACTTCTGAAAAACTTTATACAACGATGCGGCTGGCTTTAAAATCTTACCGCGATCTTAAAATCTTGGATACCAACCGACAAGCCCTTCGTCAAATCCTTGATGCTGCTCCAAAATTGTATCAGCCCCAATCACTGAACCAATTTTTTAACGGTGTACTCTCTCAAATTATTGGTTTGTGTAATCTTGGCGAAAACAGTCTGATTTCTACAATTGATAATGGTCTTTTAGTCACAACAAATAACCAAATAATTCAAGCCGGCACAGGTAGATTGAATGATCATAGCAATAATCCAGAATTAGAGGAAATTATAAAAAGCTGTTCAGATCGAGTTTTAGAACTGAAACCAAGTGAGATGTTGCCATCAGGTGCTATTTTGATTCCACTCAAAATACAGAATGATACGATAGGTTTTATTTATTTAGAAAATGCACAATACCTCGATGAAGCGGATAAAGAACTGATTGATATTATGGTTAACCAATGCACATCGGCATTGGATAATTTACAATCTTTTAAAGCAGATTCAGAGCAAGTGTTAGCTTAATGACATTATTGGAGTTCAAAGCTTTAGCTTTGGTACTCGTCCAAAGCTAAAGCTTTGAACTCCAACTAACTTAATGGCAGTGATTACCATAGAGAAATAAAGCAATGTATACAGAACTTTTCAAAGATTTTGAAAATTTAAAAAATTTAGGTGGAAAAGCATGGGAACATGCCATCGCTCTGGATTTGTTGGCAGAAACAAACATAGAAGATTGTTCTATTCACTGTTTTCATTATCAACAAATGATAGAGTGTTTTTTTAAACATATTTTGGAAACCAAAAGCAAATTTGGTGCTTATTCCAAATCACACAAACTCAATAAATTATTAGAAGAACTTATAGAAACAACAAACTTTAAAACGAACAAAAGCAAATATAGAACTGACTTAATCGTGATTACAGTCTGTGCAGAGGAATATAGATATAACTTTGATATAGATTGCAAAGACTATATTGAAAGTGTCGCAATCTGTGATGAGTTAGTAAAAGAATTAATCAAATTTGAAAAAACTTAAGCCTTGGGCTAAAGCCCAAGCTACAATGGCATATTCAAAAGCAGCCAGAATCAATTATTCTTATCATTTGGCTGCCCCAAATGCTTAAATTTAGCATCGCGCAATCCCACCAAAACGCTTTTCCCTGATGGCGCAACCCGCAATTCTCCATAACGCGCATCATTATAATATTTAGCATCTCCTTCCTGAAAGAAAAAGGATTCTGCCCCTAAGCGAATCTGATTCCCCCGCTTGCGGAACTGCAATAATAGTTCATTTTCCTGTAACGGTTTTTTATCATCATAAACCCTTTTAAACTGACCTACCTGATTATCGTCTAATTCTATAACTAAATAACCCTCTTTAGTTTGGATATCCCTTAACCCCGGTAGGCGAGCAATTTGATAACGCAATACCATATAATCCCCCTGCATCAAGGAACGAGGATCATAAGGAGCCAATCTTAATAAAACCGTTGTCCCTTCAACAAGCAATTGTTCTTTTTTATAAATTTCAAAATTAACAACTGCCAGTACTAGCACTGCGGCGACTAACACCACGAGGCGACGCATCATTGCTCTCCTCCTTCCAACACTTGTTGAGACACAAAACGCAGAATCAGCAGGCAAGCTCCCGCACTTATTAATGTAATTGACTTCATCAATAAAGTGATATTCAGATGGTAATAATAAGCTACAAAAAAAACCGTCAGAAAAATAATAGCTATTCCCATCAATACCCGATTGCCCCGCTGAAAAGCTAATAGCAGTAAAATAATAGAAGCAATAATCCCCGGAGCTTGATAAAGCAATAAGGCAAGTAATATAGTGCCAGCAAAAATAGCATAGCATTTAACAACTGAAACAAAATTAATCTGCAATAGATAATATTCCAGTGCCAGTAATAACACAGTTAAACCCAAGCTTGAAAACCACCAAGTGATTGGCGGAATGAACTGAGATTTAGGCAAAATAGATAAAAGCAATAATAGTTGCAAAGCAATCACAAAACCATATCTCAATGGCTCATATAATTCTACCATTATTTCATTACTTAAATGCTTAGCCTCTGTTATCCAATACCAAATCGTAGCTGCCGCCATTAATACAATCAAAAGATGAACAGCTTCGTACATTTTAAATTCATAGCAAAGTACCAATAATGCAATCGTCGCTAACAAAACTGACAAAAAACGAAGAATGCTATCCCGATAAATCACAATTAGCACCAATGCCATAAAAAATGCGACTAAAGCGGCAGTTTCTATATTCTCCTCAATCACAATGCCCACAATGAAGAAAATTTGACCTGTCAAATTAAAAGGCAACACTAATTGGTTAAGAAAAAAACTATTCGTTTTAGTTTTAACAAACTGCAAATAAACAGTGGCAAATATTAATATTAAACCTAAAGGAATAAACGAATCGGTTTCCGGAATAAATAACAAGAAAAAAAGAACCAAAAATAATACTGACAGCCATGCACTCATAACAATCAAGGCATTGATAAACCAAGGCGTTGATGGCTCTTCAGCTCTCAATACCTCAGCAATTTTGGCTTCACTATTGGCAAACAATTCCAGTTCATTAATAATAGTACGATATGTGATTTGCTTATCCATAACTCTGCATCCTTAACCACTGACTTGCTAAAGTAGCCTGCCCAATAACCAGCAAAGCTAAAATTAACCAACTTATTGGCGAACTCATTGGAAGCAGTTTAATAAACAGGGTAGAAAATACGACAATAACACCTAATAAAGACATAGCCAATAATAATAAATCACGTCGTCCATAACGGTAATACCATAAAGCTAAAGCTGTCACTGAGATATAAAGTAGTGCTGTTACTGCAAACAACGGTCTTTCTTGCCAATCATAGAAGTCAACAATGGCAAATAATATAGGTATAACAAGAGTTGTCAACATAGCTGCGAACAGAATACCGCTAAACCACTTTCCTTGTAGCCAAACCACGCCTTTTCTATAAGCGTACTCCCAAGCAATCATTGCCACACTGTTAAGAATAAATAAGATTAAAAACAATTGAGTACGTTGATAATAAGAATACAATTGAATCACTTGTTCCCAGTACAAAATGAGACTCAGATTGAGCAACAGCAATAACAATAACCACAATGGCGCAAATTGACTAACTAATACCCAAGGCAGAATCAAAATAGCCCAAGCAAGAAATAACCCAAAAGCGTCTGCTCCTGTCTGATAAGTTTGACCATAAACAGCCAACAAGACACCCAATAAGACAGCAGCAGCCAATAAAGCAACTTGTCCAGATAAATGCCTTAGCTGCCATGAGGCAAACACTGCCATACTCAACACTCCAAACTCAAGTACAGCAAATTTCACAAAACGACTCAAATCTGCCCAATTATAGGCAAAGAAAAACAAAATCCCAGCAAGTAGTAAAGTCGTACCTAGCAATAACAGTAACTTGTCGATAAAACGCCGCCAAGCTGCTGCGTCAGGAACTGTTCCAATTCTCCGCAGGGCATATTCTAGGGCATTTGGCGACAGAATATTTGCTCGCGCTAGGCTATAAAGATGCTTAGGAATGATGGGAGTGTCTAATGGCATAACGTGTATTCCTTGAAAGAGTATTATAGGAGTGCAAGGTTACCTTGCATTCCTATTACATCAAATTACCCCGAAGTTTTTTCCGCCAAAAGCTGTAACAATTTTTGCTGTGCAGAAACCTTTTCTACACCTTCTTCAGGTACGATACGGTTATAATTACCTTCATTATCAAGTACCCATGCTTGACTATTATCTTCTAAATACAATTTTAAACCTTGTTCAATTACGATTGATTTTATGGTTTTATCTTCAAGCGGAAAGCATTCTTCTACCCGTTTTAGCAAATTACGAACCATCCAATCGGCACTGCCACAATAAACTTCCTCTTTTTCCCCATTCAAAAAATAAAAACAACGTGTATGTTCAAGAAATCGCCCGACAATAGAACGCACATGAATTGTTTCTGAAATTCCAGGAATGCCTGGCTTTAAGCAACAAATGCCACGCACAATCAAATCAATTTTAACTCCTGCCATCGAAGCCCTGTACAGGGTACGGATAATTTCAGTTTCCGTTAAAGCATTCATTTTAGCGATGATATGCGCTGGTTTACCTTCACGGGCGGTTTCAGCAGTACGTTCAATCCGCTTTATTAAACCATTGTACAAGGTGAATGGTGATTGCAACATCTTTTTCAAACTCGCGCTCCGCCCAAGGGAAGTTAATTGCATAAACATCTTATGCACATCTTCACCAAGATCCTTATTGCAACTAAATAAACCATAGTCCGTGTAAATTCGCGCAGTACGATCATGATAATTACCTGTACCTAAATGTACATAACGTTGAAGTTTCTTACTTTCACGACGAACCACCATAATCATTTTTGCATGGGTTTTATAACCCACCACACCATAAACAACGTGAGCGCCAGCCTCTTGTAAACGAGTAGCTAAACGAATATTGGCTTCTTCATCAAAACGAGCACGCAGTTCAATCACCACTGTAACTTCTTTATTAGAGCGAGCCGCTTCTACCAGCGCATCAACTAAAACCGAATCTGCACTGGTCCGATACAGCGTTTGCTTAATCGCTAAGACTTGTGGATCACTTGCAGCCTGACGTACAAAGTCAATCACAGGCGTAAAAGATTGAAACGGATGATGCAACAGTATATCGCCCTCACGGATACTGACAAATAAATTACGCTTGATATTCTTAGGAATACTCGGTGTAAAGCTAGGATATTTTAAATCGGGGCGATCAACTAGATCGGGCAAAGCCAATAAACGATTGAGATTAACTGGCCCATTAACTTGATACAAATCAAGTTTAGTCAGTTTAAAGTGCTTTAATAAAAAATCAATCATTTTGTCTGGACAATTATCAGGAACTTCCAAACGCACTGTATCACCATAGCGACGGCCAGGTAATTCCCCTTCTAAAGCACGCAGCAAATCCTCAACTGCCTCTTCATCAACAAACAAATCACTGTTACGAGTGACTCGGAATTGATAACAACCAGTAACTTTCATACCTGGAAATAAATCTTCAACATGGGCATGTAGGATAGAAGACAGAAAAATAAATTCGTAGGGATGATTAGATAATTCCTGCGGTAATGGAATAATACGTGGTAATGCGCGTGGAGCCTGTACCACCGCCCTACCACTATCACGCCCAAAAGCATCTTTACCTTTCAAAGAAACGATAAAATTCAAGCTTTTATTAAGAATGGGAGGAAAAGGATGCGCTGGATCTAAGCCGATAGGACTTAAAATAGGTGATAATTCATTCTCAAAATATTCTCGCACCCATTTACTTTGCGCCTTATTCCACTGATCGCGTTTAAGAAAGCTAATCCCTTCATCCTCTAAAAAATTTAAAACATTTTCATTGAGCAAAGAATATTGTTCATCAACAAATTCATGAGCTGCTGTACTGATACGGTTAAGCACTTCTTGTGGAGAAAGATTATCTGGTCCAGCTTGCACGGCACCTGCAACTACTTGTTGTTTTAACCCTGCCACCCGTAATTCAAAAAATTCATCTAAGTTAGTACTGGCAATACATAAAAAGCGCAAACGCTCTAATAATGGCATTTTGGAGTCTTTAGCTTGTGCCAAAACCCGACGATGAAAAGCCAGTAGGCTTAATTCACGGTTGATATAAAATTCTGGACGATTAAGATCAATTTCTTTAGTCTCTTCTGACTGTTTATCTAAAATTTCTGATGGTTTTTCTTCTTTATTTTCTCGATTTTCGGTATTTTCTGTCTTAGATTGCATAATTTACTCCTTTTTTATAAATAGATATTATTATAATACGTTATTAAGACAAAAAAAGCCCCTTATTTCGATATGGAAAATTTTAAATCAAATTTATTACTAAACTATGAAAATTGGACCTTATATTCTCAAGAATAATCTGGTACTTGCGCCAATGGCGGGAGTCACAGATCGCCCCTTTCGACAATTGTGTAAAAAAATGGGAGCGGGATTAGCGGTATCAGAAATGATTTCCTCCAACTCGCTACTCTGGGGCAGCGAAAAAACGAAACGCCGTGCAAATCATGATGGCGAAACTGAGCCGCGTAGTGTACAAATTGCCGGTGCTGATGCGGAATTGTTAGCAAAAGCAGCGCAATATAATGCCGACAATGGCGCACAAGTTATTGATATTAATATGGGTTGCCCAGCTAAAAAAATCTGTAATGTGATGGCAGGTTCAGCTTTATTAAAAAATGAAAAACTGGTGGGGCAAATTCTTGAAGCAGTTGTAAAAGCCGTTGAGGTGCCTGTCACTTTAAAAATTCGTACCGGCTGGGATAAGGCGCATCGTAATGCTGTGCGTATTGCACAAATCGCTGAACTGGCTGGCATACAAGCTTTAGCTGTGCATGGGCGTACTCGCGCTTGTGGCTATAGTGGAGAGGCAGAATATGAGACGATTGCGGCAATTAAAGCGATAATTAATATACCAGTGATTGCAAATGGTGATATTCGTAGCCCGGAAAAGGCCAAATATGTGTTGGATTATACGGGAGCAGATGCAATTATGATTGGTCGTGCAGCTATGGGTAGCCCTTGGATTTTCCGTGAAATTGAGCATTATTTAAAAACTGGTGAAAAATTGCCCCCGCCTTCTCTTTTTGAAATCCGTGAGATTTTATTGGCACACTTGGATAATCTTTATGAATTTTATGGAGAATATACTGGTGTGCGAATGGCACGTAAGCATTTATCATGGTATAGCAAGGGACAAAAGCATGGAGCAAGGTTTCGTGATACGGTGAATCGTGTCGAAAGCAGTGCCGAACAAATCAAGTTGACACAGGTTTTTTTTGCACGATTGGCTGACGCTGGCGTACAGCTTCAAACAAACAAACCCCAGTTGCTACCGATACATTAAGACTTTCCACCTTGCCAAACATGGGGATACTTACTAAAACATCACAGTTTTCTCGCGTCAAGCGGCGTAGTCCAGTACCTTCAGCACCCAAAACTAATGCCAACGGGCCAGTTAAAGACGTATCAAACAAGCTTGTTTGAGTCTCATCATCTGTCCCGATAATCCATACACCTTGTTCTTGTAACCAGCGCAAAGTGCTAACAAGATTAGTGACTTGAATTAAGGGCACAGTGTCAGCAGCACCACTGGCGACTTTACGCACACTTGGCGACAAACTACAAGCTCGATTTTTAGGCACAATGACAGCATGAATACCAGCTGCATCGGCAGTTCGCAAGCAAGCACCTAAATTATGCGGGTCTTGCACTTCATCTAATATTAATAAAAACGGTGGCTGGTTTAATGAAGCGAGTATTGTTTCTAGCTTGCTTTGAGTATTGATAGGACGCGCTTTACAACGAATGACGATACCTTGATGATGCTGATTTCCAGTTAATTTATCTAAAGTTTTTTTAGGAACTTCTTGTATAACAATACCTTGCTGTTGAGCTTGTTTCAGCAAACTTTGTAATTTTCCATCATGCCGCCCTTGCTGCGTCCAAAGTTCGACTACGCAAGAAATGTCATTTTCAAAAACCTGTCTAACCGTATGTAGGCCGAAAATGTGTTCGTATTTTGGTTTAGGTAAAAATGAACGCTGCATAAAATTTTACTGAGTTATAAGGATCGTAATGACTTTCAATTATTTCGTCTTAATTGGTTCTTTAATCCCGCTCTCAGGCAACGCGATATTAACCTCTAAAACTTCATAATTTTCTGCTTGCTCTACACGAATATTTATATGTTCATCACTAACTTCAACATATCTTCTGACAACTTCTATTAACTCCTTTTGTAAAGCAGGTAAAAAATCGCCCATCGTTGATCCACGCTCCCGACGTTGATGGGCAACAATAATTTGTAAACGCTCCTTAGCAACTGTTGCCGATTTTTGCTCTGTACCAAAATAACCAAACAAACTCATATTAATTTCCAAATAAACGGGCGAATAAACCTTTTTTATCTCGTTTTGGTGGTTCTTCACCAAAAAAACGAGCAACCGCATCATGATAGGCATCTCCAGCATCACTATTATCATCAAGCGTGATAGGAATACCTTTATTAGAAGATTGTAATACACTAACCGATTCAGGAATCAGCCCTAATAAGTTAATTGCTAAAATTTCTTGCACATCTTTAGCACTGAGCATATCACCACGACCTACCCGTTTCTCTATATAGCGTGTTAGCAATAAGTGCTCATTAATAGGTTCCAGATTTTGCACAGCACGGCGCGTTTTACTAGACAACATACCAATGATACGATCAGAATCGCGCACTGAAGACACTTCAGGATTAGTTATAATCAACGCTTCATCAGCAAAATACATCGCCATAATCGCACCATGCTCAATGCCAGCGGGAGAGTCACAAATAATATATTGAAAACGTTTTTTAAGTGCTTCTAAAACCCTTGCTACCCCTTTTAAAGTCAGTGCATCCTTATCTCTGGTTTGTGAGGCTGGTAAAATATATAAGTTTTCAACACGTCTATCTTTAATCAAGGCTTGATTTAAAGTACATTCACCATTAATAAGCTGCACAAAATCAAAGACAACACGACGTTCACAACCCATAACCAGATCAAGATTTCGTAGGCCAACATCGAAATCAATCACAACAGTTGGATGACCACGCAAGGCTATAGCAGTCGCAAAAGCAGCACTGGTAGTTGTTTTACCAACACCACCTTTGCCAGACGTAACAACAATAATTTTAGGGTCACTATTTTGATTATCCAATCTATATTTCCTGCCCTTAAAAAAAGTAATTATAGTCACATCAAGCCACTAGGAGATTTTACATACTTTAGTAT
>JAUXCJ010000196.1 GCA_030618965.1 Thiomargarita sp. | reverse complement strand
GAGGAGAACTGGCAGTTCGCAACGGCATCTTTTTTTGAAATAATAAAAGGTGTTGATTTAGAAGCAAATAATGTGAAATTTTTAGTCCTAGGCGGGGAACATTCGATTTCTTATGCGCCAATAGTGGCTTTTTTAAAACAATATCCTGATTTGATTTTAATCCACTTAGATGCCCATGCTGATCTTCGTGATGGCTATGAAGGCTATCATTTTTCACATGCTGCTATTATACGCAGAGTGCTTGAGCATTTTGGAGCAAAGCATCGCTTAATTCAGTATGGCATCCGTTCTGGTACCAAAGAAGAATATGAATGGATGAGAAAAAATGAAACACTGTTTTCTTCTCGGGAAAGTTTTCTTAAGGTTATTAAAGCTATTCACCCATCCCAGCCTATTTATTTGACTCTTGATTTGGACTATTTCGATCCTGCTTATTTACCCGGAACTGGTACGCCTGAAGCGGGTGGCGAAGATTTCCATTCTTTTATTCAACTCGTCAAAATTTTAAAGGATAAGCATTTTGTCGGTGCAGATGTAGTTGAACTAGCACCTTTTATTGATCCAACTGAAAACAGTGCCGTATTTGCGACTAAAGTTGTCAGAGAGCTATTACTAGCCTTAAATTAAAATTATGAGTTCCATCAACTATGACAATCAACTCATCTATTTTATTGTTAATATTATTAACACTTTCACAAGCAACGCGAGCGGAGGGCTTGCTACGTTTATTCACAACAGTTCATGAACGTGCCGCCCTTAATGCAGAACGCTTGAAACCTCGAAAACAAACGATAGAAACCAAACCAGCTAAAATTATCCTGCCTAAACAAGCGATAAAAATCAACCCAGACGATCCAAAACCTCCTGATTACATCATCTTCAATGGTTTAATTCTAGGAAATAATAGAAATATTGTTTGGATTAATAATAGCACTGATTTAGTACAACAAGGTTTTCGGGTAGAATTGGACAAACTAACGGAGGAACTATCAGTGGCCATTATTT
The DNA here is from genome assembly GCA_030618965.1 of Thiomargarita sp. Lineage (GTDB taxonomy): Bacteria > Pseudomonadota > Gammaproteobacteria > Beggiatoales > Beggiatoaceae > JAUXCJ01. The sequence goes on along the minus strand of JAUXCJ010000196.1, from coordinate 3,457 downwards.
TATCCAATAGCCAACAAAGAATCTTTTTAAAACCAGGGCAAACTCTCAACACGCTCAATGGAACAATTAAATAAACGCCAATCAGGAGCAGCCTTAATTATTTTTGTAACGCTGTTAGTATTGGGCGCAACCAGCCTATTTTTATCTCAAATCAACGCTGATAAATTTAAAATTGCAGCCCAAAAACAAACCGCTCGCGTCTTAGCACAAGCCAAAGAAGCTTTATTAGGATTTGCCCTCACTTATGCAGAAACACATTCCGGACAAGAACCAGGCTATTTACCTTGTCCCGATAATGATGGCGATGGCAGCGCAGATACTCCTTGTTCTACAACAGGTTATAGTGTGATTGGGCGATTTCCTTGGCGAACGCTGGGTTTACCGCCCTTGCATGATGGTAGCGGAGAATGTTTATGGTATGCTGTTTCTGGCACTTATAAAGATAATCCTAAACAAATTTTGACAAAAACAACTGAAGGCTTATTGATTGTTAAAAATATCAATGGTGAGAGCATGACACCGCGAACTATTGCGATCATCTTTGCGCCGGGTAAATTGCTTGATGGGCAAAGCACTCGTGCCAGTACGGATAATACTTACTGTGGGGATAATATTGAAATTACTGATTATCTTGATAGTTTAGAAATTGATGAGAATGGCGACAAGCTATCAGATTACACTATCAAAAATTTTAGTGGTGAAAAAACCGGCGAAACTAGCGGCAATCCAGGGGGAGATAAATTACCAACGGCAACTGCTTCGGTTTTTATCAAAGCTCGCTTAATCAAAGATAATAACAATCGGACTATTTTTAATGATAGCTTAATGCTGATAACGCCTAAAGATTTTGAGCTTATCTATAAAAGAATGTAGGTAAAAACGTGGATTGGGATAGTGGTGGGTATGATATATTGGAGCCAGTAACAGGAATCGAACCCGTGACATCCTGATTACAAGTCAGGTGCTCTACCAACTGAGCTATACTGGCAAGTGGGCGATCATAATAATTGACCGTCAAAAAAAAAGCAAGCCCTTGCTTAATAAATGTTTTATTTTTTTCGGAATATATAATATAACTAATTGTTTTTTTATGTATTAATAAATTAGATTAAATTTACTTATTCAAGTATAAATCACAATAAAATCCTCTCCCGTGCAGGAGATGATCAAGTTTTTTATTGATATCAAAGGAGGAATCGGAGTGCAAGGTTACCTTGCAAGACCCAGTGCAAGGTAACCTTGCACTCCTATTACATCCCGTATCCGTTTTTGAAACTCAAGCGGATCTTCCGTCAACTCTATACTACCTGCAAAACGGTTTAAATCAGTTCCGGTTGATGCCTCATTTTGTAGTGGTGGATTGGTTGCCAACAAAATTACTTTGAAGTTTTTTTTAAACCAATCCTTGTAGTGTTCAGGAATTTTAATCACGCCATCATGTGATTCAGAAGTAAATTCTATTGCTTGCATAGTATAATCCTTTTGGTAATCAATTATGTACTTTATTATTAAAATCCTCTCCTGTCAGGGAGAGGTAAAACAGTTAGTTCATAGCTGCTATGATGAATAAGATGAATAAAATGCCTCAGATGCTTTACTAAAGCGTTCTTCTAAGCGCAGTACGCTAGGTGGTGCTGCCGTTAAATACCAACGCCGTTCTATCTCTTCCGCCTCTATTTGCGGTTCTACGGATTTTATTTCTTCGCCATGAAAGGTAGCAGATAAACGCTCCACTTGATAAGCTAACCTCGTTTCTGAAGATTCTGCTGGAGAGTCTATGCCGGCTAACATTTCCATCCTAACGCACATTTTATCCTTGAGTTTCAAGGCGTTTTCGCTGACATTTGGTTTTCCCGCACAAGCTTGTTGAAAACGTTGCTCTATCGCTGCTTCTAATTCAGCATCTTCTAGTTTATCGTAGCCTGTCCAAGTTGTTTGAATCTCGGAAAGAGATATAGGTGCTTTATGCTCTAGTTGAACACAAAGAGCTGCCTTATTTTTCAGTAAATTAAGTTGCTCACGTCGTTCGGTGAATAGTTGGCTCTGAAACAGCTTTTCTATTTCTTGACAAGCTTTTTCAAAGCGATCTTCTATCGCTTCGTTTGCCTTTGCTTTTCTACGCTGAGTCGTTTGAGAAATTTTATGCCAGTCAGCCTTAATAGCATTCCATTCAGTTCTAATCTTTTTCACTTGAGTGGGTGCGGTTTTTATCGCCTCCTCGTCTAAATCAGCGAATGCTTCCACCTGTTCACATAAGGCTATTTTGGATTTAAGATAAGCTTGCAGTTCTTTTTTATGAGCCTCTTGTTGGTCTTTACGGTAGTTAAAGACAATATCACAGCTACTACGAAAAGTATTCCAAAATTCACGTTCAACACGACGACTCCGAGGAACTGTCACTTGCCATTGATTTTGTAATTTCTTGATTTCCTCAATCGCTTCATTGATTTTGCTATCGATCTGTTTTTTGTTGTCAAGATCATTCGCCTTAGCCATAAAGGCTTTAAGTTTAGCAGCCACTGCATCAACCCCAAACATCAGGTTTAAGCGATAATGACAATTCTTCTGACGTTCTTCATCCAGATAGGTTTCCAATACCTTCATAATAGCTTGAAAACGTTGTTGTAGTCCCTTTTTAACTTTGCGATTAGTGGTGCCAACGTTTCTCCATTCTTTATCGGCTTCACGAATAAAACGATAAACATTTTTCCAATCAGCCGCTTCCCAATTAGTTTCTTCAGTGAACAGTTCTAAACGTTCACAAATAGATTGTTTTTCAAATAAATTTTGTTCTCGTTCACGCGCTTTGAGATTAAAAAACTCTCGACAGGGTTCATAGGCAGCCTGACAAGCATTATTGAAACGCTCCCAAAGGGCTTGAGTATGGCCTTGAGAACCAAGATCTTTCCAAATGTTATGCGCTTGGCGAATCATTTTCGCGGTGTTTTCTGGGTCAGCCATTTCTCTTTCGGAAATTTTTTCCATTTGCAGACATAAATGTTCCCGATAGCGTAAATAGGTAGCTTGACAAGCTTTATGAAATCGTTCCCAAAGTGTTCGTGAATATCCACTAGAACCTAGTTGTTTCCAAGTATTCTGGGCTTCTTCAGTTATACGGATAAGTTCGCTGGGACTTTCGGCATCGGTTTCAAGCAAGGTTTCTACTTGCTTGCATAAATTTTCTCGTTCCTGTTGGTTTCCCCAACGTTGCCAACTCCGTAGTTCGCCAATTTTGGCACTGTTTGTTTGTAAACGTCTTTCTAAGGTTTGATTATTTTGTTCTGTTCCCTCTAACTAGTATTTAATCTTGCAATCATATTAAATATTTTAAAAGAAATTCAGCATCTTATCATCATGTCCCCATTTGAAAAACACAAATGATATATTCAGAAAATTATGAGAAGAACTTGAAAAAAAGTGCTTGCTAAAAAATTTGGTTGGATGGCAACATTTATGG
>JAUXCJ010000278.1 GCA_030618965.1 Thiomargarita sp. | reverse complement strand
TTTATGATGACGATTAGTGAACCTGAATGTGTCGTGTTAAAACGGCGTGGTGCTGAACATGTGGCAAAATTAGTAGCAGGTATGTCATTACAAGAACAACTGGATTTTTGGCGGAAACGTACAGAAGCAATTTAGTCAAAAAAATCACCTCAAAAACATGCTTTTGCCTAACTTAATACGCCAACTCAGGTAGCTCAGGTTAGCAAAAACGTAACTTGATATTTATTATAACAAAACCATGCATTTGACCTGTTTTCGCTATACTCCAAACGGCAAGTGATGGTAATAGTTAGGTTTCTTACTTCGTGTGTCCATGACCCAGATCATTCATATGGTGAAGAGCGATACCTACTTTTTGGTATCTCCTCAAAAGGAAATCCTCTTGTCGTATCCTATACCGAAAGGTTAGACATAATTCGTATTATTTCAGTACGGCGGATGACCCGCCAGGAGCGTACGTAAAGCCTATGAACGATGAAGATACATTGAGAGCTGAGTATCCAGCAGAACTGATTAAATCAGGAGAGCGGGGAAAATATGTCAAGAGTTATCGGGAAGGAACTAACATAGTCATCATAGCACCTGAACTACACAAGCTATTTCCTGATTCAGAATCAGTCAATCGTGCTCTTCAAAAACATGCCGAAGAACACCAGATGGCATTTACCTAACCAAACAAATCCAGCCTACCTCCTATCGTCGGCGGCGGATTTTAAGCGTTAGCTGCTAAACATTAGAGTTGTCCGAAAATAAGGATTTTCTATTTAAGGAGTCCAAAGCTTTAGCTTTGGTACGACTAGCCAAAGCTAAAGCTTTGGACTCCAACTATGAAAAACATGGTTTTTTTATTTACGGACAAGTCTATTACATGCAGCGATAAGTATGAAACCAAAGATTTTCAAACAACCAAGGGGTACAAATTCTTTCGCAACAGCCCTATTCTGAAAATCCTTAAATTTTGTAAATCCTTATTCAGACAACTTGACTCAAAAAATACTGGTTTTAATAAGGGTTTATTTCTTGAATGCTTTTCTTTAAATTTTCAACCAGCTTTAGTTTGTTTTCAAATTACCTTGTTGTACAAAAAAAATGAACAACCCATAAAATGGAGTGCAAGGTTACCTTGCACGAACAGAATCAGGATTTTCAGAATTAAAGACAAAAAAATATTATTTACATCCTGTAAATCCTGATTCAGACAATGTAGGTAGCTACTTTGATTGAGAATCACTCGCCAATTCTTGTACCCAGCTACTATTTCGTTCTCTTTCTAATACTTCGCATCGCGCTCGCATTAAAACCACTGTTGCATAATACAATTTAAATGCGACTGCCATTAGAAGTAAAGGAATCAACATAGAAATATGAATCGAAGGGGCTGACATTTTTGTTATTGTTGCGCCTTGATGTAAAGTATTCCACCATTCAACTGAATAATGAATAATCGGAATATTCACCACTCCCACCAATGCTAATATTGCACTCGCACGGGAAGCAGTTCGTTTATCCTCAATCGCTGAATTAAGCGCAATCACGCCCAAATATAAAAACAATAAAATCAGTTCAGATGTTAGGCGAGCATCCCACACCCACCAAGCACCCCACATCGGTTTACCCCACAATGCACCTGTGGCTAAAGCTAAAAAAGTAAATGATGCGCCAATAGGGGCAGAACTGGCAGCGATGACATCTGCTAACTTGATTCGCCAAATTAGCCCAATCGCCCCAGAAACGGCCATCACCATATAAATAAACATGGACATCCAAGCGGCTGGCACATGAACAAACATAATCCGATAACTATCTTTTTGTTGATAATCAGGCGGTGCTTCGATTAAACCGTAATAGAGTCCAGTTACCATAAAAGCCAGACAAAACCAGCCAAACCAAGGAATTAAACGCCCTGAAAGCCTATAAAAATATTTTGGAGATGAATGTTTTTTAATAAAAGCCCACATAAAGTCAGTTCTCAGTAATGATTAACTTAAACTAATTCGCACAGCCGCAGCCGTTGCAAAAGGTGAAAGTGTTAAAGATAAACTTAATAATGCCCCTAGAAAATATAATTGTCCGGCAACTGGAAAGCCTCTGGCGGCTTCATTAACAGCACCTGCGGCAAAAATTAATACAGGAATATATAATGGCAATACCAATAAAGACAATAATACTCCACCGCGCCGCAAACCGACTGTCAACGCCACGCCAATGGCACCGACTAAACTTAAAATCGGCGTACCTAATGCCAGTGTCGCAATCAAAGTCCACATAGCACTCTCAGGCAAAAAAAGTAACACGCCCAAAAATGGGGCTAATAAAATCAACGGTAAACCGGTGACAAGCCAATGCGCTAATACCTTTGCTAAAACCAGTAAAGATAAAGAGCGAGATGATAAAGCCATTTGCTCTAAACTACCATCTTCAAAATCAGAACGAAATAAACTATCAAGAGATAGCATTGCAGCCAATAAAGCCGCTACCCAAATCACACCAGGTGCAATGCCTTGTAAAACTTTAGATTCAGGCGAAATTCCTAATGGAAATAAGCTAATGACAATCACAAAAAATAATAACGGATTTGCCAATTCCGAACGATGGCGATATGCCAAAGTTAAATCACGTTTAAGAAAAATATAGAAAGTAGAAAAATCAGAAGCCATCGCGTCCTTTAAAATGTCCTAAAAAAAGTTTACTATTTTACCTTTCAAATTAGCTAATACCAACAATTTTTCACCAAAGGAGAAAAAAATGCGCCGATACTTGATACTGGTTTTGGGGCTGATTGTATCAATAACTGCCTTCACATCTGTTTTAGCAGCACAGCGTGTTGCTTTAATTATAGGCAATGCAGCCTACAAAACCTCGTCTTTAGATAATCCAGTCAACGATGCCAAAGATATGGCAAAAGCACTAAAAAAATTAGGCTTTCAAATCATCCTTAAAACCAATGCTACCCAAAGAACAATGAAAAAAGCCGTGCGAGACTTTGGACAGCGCTTGACTAATGGTGGCATCGCTTTATTTTATTATTCAGGGCATGGGCTTCAATATCAAAACCGTAATTATCTTGTGCCAATTAAAGCTGATATCAAAAGCCAAGTGGATATAGAATTTGAAGGCTTAGATGCATACTATGTCCTGCAAATACTTGAAAGACACAATAATAATGGTGTCAACATTGTGATACTTGATGCTTGTCGTAACAACCCATTTAAACGCCGTTTTCGGAGCTTATCAAGAGGCTTAGCCCGCATGGAAAGTGCCAAAGGCTCCTTAATCGCCTATTCGACAGCTCCAGGCAGTGTCGCCGAAGATGGTAGCGGACGTAACGGCACTTATACCAAACACCTGCTTAGGGCTTTGCGCGACATGCCTCAACTAAGTATTGCAGATTTATTCATTGAAGTCACGGCGCAGGTAGTTCAAGAAACTAATGGCAAACAAGTCCCTTGGCAATCATTATCTTTAGTGCATCGCTTTTGTTTAGCTCCATGTGGAGGAGTCGCACCAACGCCATTGCCTCAACAAACTCAAACTCCTCCTGTTGTAAACCAACCAGCTATCCGAGCACAATACGTAGCACCTGATCAATTCATTCGAGATTACTACGCTGGTATCAACGACAGGCAATATACCGAAACATGGTCATTACTTTCAGATGATTTTAAATCCAAATATAATTGTTGCA
>JAUXCJ010000401.1 GCA_030618965.1 Thiomargarita sp. | reverse complement strand
GGCAGGTTTTGAGTATTTTTCTTCTGGCTGGCTTCCATCATCAAAAACAGCTATCAGAGGATCAGGAGAAATACCCATCAGCTTTGCATAATTACGTATATAGCCCTTCATAAAAATACTCGGTATGCCACTTTTATAATTATCCTTTTCAAGCAGTTCAATGATACGAACTTCCAAATGAAGACTCTCAGCCACCTGTTTCACTGACATTTCTTTTTCTTCACGTACACGACGTAAGTGTTCACCAGGTCCTGTCGTGATATTATATTGTGGTTGTGGCTCATTCTTTTCCATTTGCTGGCTGGCAGCGTTTTTATCCTCCTGACTTTCTGGGGTGGCTGTTTTGACCTCTACCTGCGTCTGACTATCGTCACGCTTATCGGGAGCTTGTGTGTTTGTCATATAATAATCTCACGCTAGAAACTTTTAATTTTTATAGTTTTACTGAAAAAATAGAAAATACCCCAATTTGTTGATAGACTCCATTTTTATGAGAATAGCATATTTTGAAGTACCACCAAAATATTAATACTAGTATAAAGTAATTTTATAGCATTAATAATCTAAAAATTATTATAATCTATTCAGTAACTGTGTTTCTTTAGAATCAGGAAAACTGTGACGCAGTAATAAGACGTAGCTGGCTTCAGCATCTTTATTGCCGAGCTTACGTTCCACACGAATTCTTAGCCATAAGCTTTGTGAAGTGTGCTTGGCAATTTTATCATGGCGTTGCAAATAGTTGCGGGCTTGCTGATAATGCCTTTGTTTATAGCTCAACTCAGCCATCTGATATAAGGCTCTTGGAAAATTAGGATTTTTTTGTAAGGCTTTACGGAAATAGCTTTCAGCTTGATAGGGATGATTGTGTTTTAAAAGGCATAAACCGGCATTGGTATAAGGAATTTCAGGCTCTTGATAAAATGGATTTGCCAAAGCCTTGAGAAAATGCTTTTCACCAGCTTTCCAGTTCCCTTCTTTACATAAAAATCGTCCGTAGTTATTGAGAATATGAGAATCTTTTGGCTTGATTTCGAGAGCTCTTTGATAGTGTAGTCTCGCTTTATCATCTACTTTTAATTTTTGATAGAGTAAAGCAATCGCATTATGAGCATAGGCAGAGTATTTATTCAGCTTTAAGGCTTTTTCTAATTTTTTGCGTGCAATTTTGTATTGCCCACGCCGCATATATTCTATGCCTAAATTTGTATAAATTTTTGCAGCTTCTTCAGGATTATTATCATTAATATAACTGTGGATATTGCTGGCACAAGCGCTGACTATAGCAATTATGAGCGATAATAAACAGAACTTAGTTAAATTGATTAAATTCATCCATAAGCCTCATTTTTTCAAAATGTTAAACGGTCTTTTGGTTTTGTCACGCACTTTTCCTGCTAATTGTCCACAGGCTGCATCAATATCATCTCCTCTAGTTTTTCGTGTCACCGTTATTAACTTGGCTTGTATCAGAATATCACGGAAATTGTCTATGGCTTCTATTGTAGTGCGTTGATATTGACTATGTGGAAAAGGATTAAAAGGTATTAGATTCACTTTCGCTGGAATACCGCGCAATAATTTCGCTAAGGCACGGGCATGGCTGGGGCTGTCATTCACGCCTTTGAGCATGACATATTCAAAGGTTATGTAGCGTTTGTCTTTGGCATAAGCGCGACAGGTGGCGATGAGTTCCTTTAGCGGATATTTTTTATTAATTGGCACCAGTTCATCACGCAGTGCATCAGTAGGCGCGTGTAAAGAAACGGCTAAATTAACTGGGCATTCTTCTCTCAAGCGAATCATAGCGGGTACAATACCAGCAGTACTAAGGGTGATTCGCCGCTTAGATAATCCATAGCCAAAGTCGTCCATCATCAACCGCATTGCAGTGACGACATTATTAAAATTGGTCAAAGGCTCACCCATTCCCATCATTACAACATTGCTAATCGCTCGCCCTTGTTTTTCCACTTGATAGCCATCAGCACGGAGTGAATGTTCTGCTAACCATAATTGTGCAATGATTTCGGCTGTGCTGAGATTACGATTGAATCCTTGTTGTGCTGTCGCACAAAAACGGCAATCCAAGGCACAACCAACTTGTGAAGAAATACAAAGCGTACCACGATCATCTTCAGGGATAAAAACCATTTCAACAGCGTTCTCACCGTCAAGCTTTAGCAACCATTTATAAGTACCATCTTGTGAAACTTGGGTTGTTTGTACTTGGGGTAATGAAATACAAGCGATTTCTTTTAATTTCTGTCGTAAAGCCTTGCTCAAATTAGTCATTGCATCGAAATCAAGGACACCTTCTTGATGAATCCATTTCATAACTTGCGTGGCACGAAAGGGCTTTTCACCAAGCTTGACAAAGAATTCGCTCAATCCTTGTCGATCAAAATCTAATAAATTAAGCATTTTTGTTTTAATAGCCTTGGGATTTCTCCCCCCCTAGCCCCCTCCCGCTGGGGTGGAGGTTTCCCCATCCCAGCGGGAGGGGGCTAGGGGGAGGGATGTTACCGTGTCCGTGGACAAATTTCAGCATCAGTGAAAAAATAAGCAATTTCTGTTTTTGCAGTTTCAGTGGCATCAGAGCCATGCACTGCGTTTTCGTCAAGAGTTTCTGCAAAATCAGCGCGTATTGTGCCAGCGGCTGCGTCTTTCGGATTAGTCGCCCCCATTAAGTTACGGTGGACAACGACAGCATTTTCTCCCTCAAGGGCTTGTACCATCACAGGACCAGATATCATGAAATCAACTAAGTCCTT
>JAUXCJ010000003.1 GCA_030618965.1 Thiomargarita sp. | reverse complement strand
TGGGTATTATCTTATGCTTGAAACAACATTTACTGAATTACGGAAAAACGCTAAGTTGTTATTTGACGCTGTGGAACAGGGCGATACGGTTAGGGTTTATCGTAAAGGTAAACCCATTGCTCACATTGTACCCGCAGCTAAGGAAATCCCTTCATGGAAAAAGGAGATTAAGCCTTTTACTATTAAGGGCCTGTCTTTAAGTCAAGAGATTCAAAAAGATAGGATGGATTAATGAAAGTTTTTTTTGATACTTCAGCCTTTGTCAAACGGTATGTCAATGAAACTGGTAGTCAAGCGGTGGTAGAAATTTGTCAAAATGCTGATACTTTGGCACTAAGTATCATCTGTGGTAAAAATCTAAAAACCGAAAAACCGAATCAATGGCTGAACTGATATAAAAAAAGTTGTATTATAAAAAATAACAACCGTGCAAGGTTACCTTGCACTCCGACTACAAGGAAAAATTAAAACAGACAATGAATCGTCGTCAGTTCATACAATTAATGGCTATAGCCAGTGCAGGGGGATTACTGCCAAAATCACCACTCGCTGCTATCCCTACATTTGGTCAAGTACGTTTACTACATATTACAGATTGTCATGCTCAACTCTTACCTATTTATTATCGTGAACCCCATATTAACTTAGGCATCGGACAAGCCCAAGGAAAAATCCCACACCTTGTTGGTAACAAATTCTTAGACCATTTTGGTATAAAACCCAATACAATTGAAGCCCACGCTTTCACTCATCTTAATTATCTTGAAGCAGCTCAAAAATATGGTAAAGTAGGCGGCTTTGCACACCTAGCAACGCTTATTAAAGACTTACGCGACAATTATGGGCGTGAAAAAACCCTATTATTAGATAGTGGAGATACATGGCAAGGCTCTGGTACTGCCTACTGGACACGCGGACAAGATATGGTAGGAGCGACTAATCAATTAGGTGTCGATGTCATGACAGGACATTGGGAATTTACTTACAATACCGAAGAAATATTAGCCAATATCAAAAAATTTCAAGGCGAATTTATTGCCCAAAATGTGTTTGTTAAAGAAGAAGCCTTATTTGACGGTTCACCTGCTTATGATGAAGATACAGGCAATGCCTTTAAGCCTTACACTGTACGTGAATTAGCCGGAACACGAGTCGCTATTATTGGTCAAGCTTTTCCCTACACGCCAATAGCGAATCCAGCGCGATTTATCCCCGACTGGACATTTGGCATTCGTGAACGTCAATTACAAAACTTGGTTAATCGCATTCGTGATCAAGAAAAACCAGATATTATTGCCTTATTATCACATAATGGCATGGATGTTGATTTAAAAATAGCTGCCAATGTCAGCGGAATCAATGTTATTTTAGGTGGACACACTCACGATGCCGTACCTCAGCCAATAAAAGTCAAAAACAATGGTGGCATCACCCTCGTCTGCAATGCTGGCTCCAACGGCAAATTTGTCGGCGTGCTTGATTTTGCAGTCAAAAATGGCAAAATCAAAGGGTATCAATACCGCTTACAACCGGTTTTTTCCAATCTCATTAAAGCTGATAAAGACATGCAAGCCTACATTGACAATGTACGTCTACCCTACCTCAACAAATTGCACGAAAAATTAGCAGTAGCTGAAGATGTATTATATCGGCGCGGCAATTTTAATGGCACTTTTGATCAAGTAATTTGCGATGCCCTGCGTACCCAAAGCGATGCACAAATAGCCCTATCTCCCGGCTTTCGTTGGGGAACTACAATATTACCCGGACAAGACATCACCTTTGAAGACATTTTAAACCAAACCTGTATCACCTACCCTGAAACTTATGTAAAAAACCTAACAGGGCAAGACATCAAGAACATTTTAGAAGATGTCAGCGACAACCTCTTTAATCCCGATCCTTATCGCCAACAAGGCGGCGACATGGTACGAGTTGGCGGCATGAACTATGTTTGCAAACCCAAGCAATCTATCGGCAAGCGGATTAATCAGATGACATTAGATGATGGCAGTTTAATAGACATGAACAAACAATACAAAGTCGCTGGTTGGGCAACTGTCAGCAAGCAATCTCAGGGTAAACCTATTTGGACAATAGTCGCTGACGACTTACGGGATCGTAAAACAATTAAAATCGATCGACTAAATACACCAAAATTGCTGAATAGCTAATATAGAAAAATTCCAAAAGGTAATGCCCTATTGTAAAGTTCAAGGTTGATTAACAAAATGTGCTTTATGTTCTCAAATCTATGGAAAAAATATGCAATACCCTTTATTTACAACAGCACTCAGCGGACTAACTCTCCTTATTGCCTTGAGTTTGCAGCAACCGACAAATGCCGCTGAAATGTCGCTAGAAGTACCGCTAGAACTAGAAAAACCATCCTACGCGGCTCCTTGGAAACGCTATAGTCATAGTCGCTGGAAACGAACTGATTGGAAAGATTTCAGTAATATGAGATATGAGCGTTCTTTGCCAATTGCCAAGCCCCATAAGTTTGAAACGCCCATCAGGGGCAATCCAGAAAATGGCAAAAAACTGGTCAATAATCGTAAACGTGGCGGCAGTTGTCTAGCTTGTCATATTTTCCCCGATGCCTCATTACCTGGTAATGTAGGTCCTGATTTCTCTCTGATAGGCTTATGGGGACGCTCCGATGAACGTTTGTTTAACTATATTTACGATCCCCGTAAGTTTAACCCCTATACTGTCATGCCACCTTGGGGTAAACACAAACTCTTTACTAAAAACGAAATCAAAGACATAGTTTCCTATTTAAAAACCTTGACCAAAGCAAGCGATTTTAAAACGCCAGAAGATAACCCAGCTAATCGTCCAATACCAATAGAAACCCGTGATAATTTAGACCCCTTTGAAAATCCTGGCATGTTTACTATGGAACTCGGAGAAGAACTCTTTACCACCTCGGGCCCAACAGGTAAATCTTGTCAAGACTGTCATAGCGATGAAAATGCTTTCAGTACTTGGGCTGTAACCATGCCAAAATTTGAAACACGCTTAAACAAAATCATTGGCATAGAAGAATTTGTGACTCGCCATGCACGAGCAACTACAGGTGCTGAGTATTTGGCACAATCGGAACAAAATCTTGGATTAGCAACTTATCTTCGCTATTTAGCGAATGGACAAATCATTGCAGTTGATGACAGCGATGAGAAAACGCAAGCCGCGATAAAACGGGGTAAAGACCTAACAAAACGTAAAATTGGGCAATTGAATTTTGCTTGTATGGATTGTCACGCAATGAATACCAATAAATGGATACGTGGCCAATATCTCGTGAAACCTTTAGGTATGTATGACCATTTTCCAACTTATCGCACCAGCCGTGGTGAAATTTGGGATATTCGCAAACGCTTTCAATGGTGTAACGTCTCAGTTCGTGCCAATGAATTGCCACCAGATGCGCCAGAATATGGGGATATAGAAATATATTTAGCGACTTTTAATAATGGTCGTATTTTGAGTGTACCGGGGATTCGGCATTAGGACTAATACATTGGCAGACCTGTCAGGTTTTAAAAACCTGACAGGTCTTTTATTATTGCTGCTGTGCCCAAGGAGCCGCCGCCTCAGCTTCCTGTTGAGCCGCACGAACATCCTCAAGTAATTTCCACGATTCTATTCGCCACTCTCTTTCGGTATCAACTTTGTCCCAAGCATATTCTAGGGAATATAAAAGTCTACCCTGAAGCGCCTTATTATCCTCCAATAGTGTCCTGAAATGATCACTCACCTCCTCTTTGATGGGTGGTCCCATTTCCCTCAAGGTTTCAACAGCCCTACAACGGGCATCGATTTCATTAGTACTTGTCAGCAGTATTTCTATAAAATAAGGCACTAAGCTACGAGCCGCTTCTCCCCGTGCCCAAGAAGGGTTAATTTTATTTAACAATTTATCAGCAGCATCACGAGTTTCCTCAGCGGGATTGAGGCGTGCTTTTATGAGATAAGGGATGCTGTTACGAGCCGATTCACCCTGTTCCCAATGAGGAATAATTTCATTTAACAATTTAAAAGCATCGGTAGCTAATTTGCGACGACTTTCGCTCAAATGATCTATTCGTGCTTCCACGATAGCAGGGATTGTTTTTTTACCGGTTGGGTCAATTTTTTCTAGGGTTTTGGTCGCTAGGTTTTTAACCAAAGAACGGTTATCTCCTTGCGCTTTAATAAGTACTGGGATCAGGCGGTTAGCTGTTTCAGCTTGTGGCCATTCTGGGTCGATTTTATCTAAAATGTTTCCAATTATACCATGAACATCCTTTTCATTATTGACCAAGGCTTTCACGAAAGCAATCACGAGAAGAGGTATTATTTTTTTGCGACGCTCATTTTCGCTTTGTGGCCATTTGTCTGGATCGGTTTGATCTAAGATGCTCGCAGCCAAATTACAGGCATTACTATCTTTTTCCGCTAACAGTTTGACAAAGAAAGGAATAGCGTTAAGAACCTTATCCTGAATTTTTTCATTATTTGGCCATTGTGGGTCAATTTGATTTAAAGCATCAGCAGCGGCTTGGCTAATTTCCTGGTCATTATGGTTGAGTGTATTCGCCAATTCAGGAATGGCATCTGTTGCCGCTTTTCCTATGCTGCCTATGGCACTGACAGCAACTCGTCGGATGGGCATAGAATTATTTTCATCACATAATTCTTCTAGCAAATGAGGGACGGCTTCTACTGCTGGAGATCCGATTTTTCCAAAACCTTCAATGACAGCACGGCGAATTACATGATTAGTCTGATTATTATCCTTCAAAATGCTTAAGAGAGGGGCAACTCCCTGTGATTTTGAAGCGATTAATTTGTCTATAGCGGCCAGTTTCTCCGCTTCGGCAAATTCTGTAGAAGCAGTAATGTCAAGCCATTTATTCAGATTATTGCTTTGTTTATTTAATAAATTTTGTATGGCACCAAGACGCATAAAACTTCACCTAGTTTCGTAGACTAAAAAAATACAATCAATAATCAACCTTGTGGTTGCCCTTTTGGTAATATGATTGCAATTTTTAGCTAACAATTATTGTTTTCTATACTTTCCTTCAGGATCAATTTGATTCAAAGAGGTTTGAATAGCCCAATGCACCTGTTCATCATTGATTTCTCTCTGTGCTTTTATCAGATAAGGAACCGTCACAGCAGCAGCTGTTCCCATTTTTCCTAAGGCCTCAATAGCACTACAGCGAATTTCATTATCATTGTTATTATTTTTATCTAAGGCTTTTACAAGATTAGGAATGACACGATGAGCCGCTTTAAGGTGTCCCCAGTGAAGGTCAATTTGAGTCAGTACTTCATTAGCAGCAGTGCGAATATCCTTTTTCTTATGAATGAGGGCCAAGACAAGATGAGGGATGGTGCGAATAGTAGCAGGGTTTTCTGACCATTTTGGGTAAACTTTATTTAAAGCATTAAAGCCCTCTTTGGCTATTTCTCTATGTTCATTATTACCACCTAAGCGTGCTTTCACAAGAGAAGGAACCGTTTTTTCAGCATTCGGGTCAATTTTCTGTAAAGCCTCAGTAGCAATACTACGAATAGATTCACGGCTATCTGCCAGTGCTATCACGAGATAGGGAATGGCACGAAAAGCACCCTCACTCTGCGGCCATTTTGGATTGATTTTTTCTAAAGTCACTATAATGGCGCGGCCAATTTCAGCATTATAACTTGTTGCTAAGGCTTTCACAAGACAAGGCACTGCTTGAGAAGCACTCTCAGTAGCTAGCCATTGAGGCTCAAGTTTTTCTAGGGTAATGGCGGCGGCAGCACAGCGGCTGACATGACTATAGTTATCCACAGCTTTAACCAGAGGAGTCGTTGCATTTCGAGCGGCTTGGTTTTTCCACCATTGGGGGTCAATTTTCTTTAGCGCATTATCAGCTGCATTACGAACGTCACTGGAAATATCGACCAAGCTTTTCACAAGTGAAGGAAGGGCGCTCATGGCTGATGGGCCGATTTTTCTCAAGGTATCAACCGCTGCACGACGAATATGAATATCAGCCTCTAATAATGCCTTCTCAATATCGGGAATGACATCAATAATATTCTTATTCTGCGGCCATTGTGGATCAATCCTTTCATTTAAAGCCACACCAGCCGCCCAACGAACACCACTATTACCATCGACCAATGCTTTAACTAATTTTGGAACGGCATCTAAAGCCCCTTCCCCAATTTCTCCAAGCACTTCAATGGCAATACGACGGTTATCACTACTCTTATTGTCTAGTGCGTTCATCATAGGATGAACCGCCTGTGAAGAGCGCTTTATTAATGCTTGAACAGCAATTCTTTTATCTTTTTCTGAATACTCAGGCGATAAGCAGATTTCTACTAATTCCTCAACAGTCTTACCACGCCCTTTTAACAGCTGAAGATATAAACGATTCGCAAAGCCTAATACATAAACACTGACCAATAAGCGAAAGAAAACCGCCAGCGCGATCAGATCCCATTTAGAGTCCATATCTATGCTGTGAATTTGCCAATCAAATATTTCAAAAAGGTCACCTATGTCCAGTGCGCGTAATATCTCATTAAGTGGCCATAATAACCAATCTCTCAGCGGCCAAGCATTCATTATCGCTACCAAAATAATGATTCCGACTGTTCCCCCTAATATCCAGAGGCGTAAATCCATGAACCATTCAAGCTTTTCACCTAACCATGCTATAAATTTCTGAAAACGCGAAGGTGCCTGCTCACGGCGACGACGGCGACTCAGAAGCATAAAAATGGCACCGACAATAAAAATATCCACCATCAAGTGCATCGCAAAAAGTGTGACTCCAACTAAAGTACTTGCATTGCTGACGTTCTGGAAATAAAATATATTATAATCATTAAAAAAATCAACAATATCCATTGCTCGTACTACATGCACAGCCACTAATATCACCCAGTCTAACCAATCAGGCGATTCCGAATAAGTATAATTATCAGCACCCAGTATGTCATGAATCAAAAGAAAAAGAAGACCAAAAAGAACTAATTGGACAATATTTAGCAGTATCAGACTGCTAGTAATAGTCCCTTTACGGAACAAATCAACTAACGAGAAAATAAAATTTAAACCAATGAGTAAAGCTGTTATTCCAAGTAATATAGGTGTTTCTGGAAAAAAAGAGTGCATCGCAAAAAAACCGGCAGATATTAGCATCAGTATTTTTACGATACCTTCATCCAATAGGATTTTCATAGTTCGTTTCTCAAATTTAATTAACCTAACTAAATAAATTTGGGTTATTTATTTAGATGAATCTTTTATCTGTGCTTAAGATAATTAATTGCCCGTTTTAATATATTATTTTTGCTTGCTTTCTCTATCTGCGTGTTATTAGGTATCTCAAGCACTAATGCAGTAGTATTATCTTGATTTTTTAATTTTTTTTGACTGACAGCATTCAATAACTGCTTTACTAATTGATTGCTTGGTAAAGATTGGCTTAAAATCCTGCCAATTTTCTGTTCAGACAGTGTAAATATACCATCACTCGCCAAAAGAATACGGTCGCCCGGATAACATTTTACGGATGATTGATCAATTAATTTAATTGGTGCGCCTGTGATTGCGGAAAGGAGCATATTACGCATAGAATGTTTTGCGGCATCTTTAGGCGTTATTTGACCGCGTTGAACCTGTTCTTCTAAAACTGGTTTCATCGAATGATCAGCATTCAAGCGGCGT
Source organism: Thiomargarita sp. (assembly GCA_030618965.1). Taxonomy (GTDB): domain Bacteria; phylum Pseudomonadota; class Gammaproteobacteria; order Beggiatoales; family Beggiatoaceae; genus JAUXCJ01. Next base: position 5,033 of record JAUXCJ010000003.1, on the reverse strand, counting down.
AATCCTCCGCCATTGTAAAGCCACAGGGGCGAATCACCTATACTAATCCATTCCAATTGTTCGCCATTGAAGACAACCCCGACTAGGGTGCAACCCATTCCCTTTAAGTTCGGATCAGATTTTGCTTCTATGCCTAATTGCTGATTCGTTATCTGCGATGCTTCTTTTAAGCGTTCAACGACACTGCCTTTAGCTATCTGATAGGCATTCATAAAGCTTTTAATCGCACAACTGCTCGCTTCAGCACCACCTTGATGCCCGCCCATACCATCTGCCAGTACCATTAAAAAATCAAAAGGCCGACTATTATCAAAACCAAAATCATCTTCTTGATAATTTCGCCCACCTTGAATGAAATCACCAGCGTATTCTTTATCAATGGTTAAGAATTCCTTCATCAATCGAATCTCTCCCTTCGCAGGGACCTTATTTGGAGAATCAGAACTATTCATCAATATCTCCGAGGAATGACTTCGCCAGTTTCAGGATCGCGTTCTACACCAATATAGGTGTCTTCTTCATCCCTGCCTCTTTTTAGCGAGAAATCTTCAACACGCATTGATAATAATTCGCGCACTGTGGTTATATATTTGCCCAATAATATTTGTTCATCTTGGTTCACATAAGTCTGTTGAATAGCTATCCAACGTCCCCCACGTTTGCGATAAGTTCCATTAGTGCTGTTGCAATCAATAATATAAAATTTACCATCAGCATCTTCAGTGAGTTCTAAATGAATACCACTAACAGAACGATCCGCATCTTTTATCACAATATTAGCTTTGTGACTACGACCAATTAGGTAAGTTTTCATTGCTATTTAATCTCATTATTTTAAAATTGAAAATATTTTAACACCTTGAGCAATTTTTGCGAGTACACTGTTATAGCTCCAAAGCTAAAATTTTGGTCTTTATAAGGCTTTTTGCTAATATATTACATTAATAACAATTAATTGATTATGAATCCGAGCACTATTTATCATAATGCCCTACCTATAGGGTATCACTTACATGAATATATTATCCAAAGCGTACTTGGTGATGGCGGATTTGGTATCACCTATCTTGCTAAGGATACCGGACTCAACGCTTTAGTTGCCATTAAAGAATATCTACCCAATGAATTCGCTGTACGTGAAAATGATTACACAGTGCAAGCCAAATCACCACAAGATATTGAATATTTTACTTGGGGTTTAAAGCGATTTCTCAAAGAAGCCCGTATTTTAGCTGAATTTAAACACTATAATATTGTACGTGTTTTGCGTTTCTTTAAAGCGCACCAAACGGCATATATTGTCATGGAATATGAACAAGGGCAAAGCCTTGCAAAAGTTTTTAAAAGAAATCAAACCGCGACAGAAGCGCAATTAATGAAAATATTGCTACCCTTATTAAATGCCTTAGAAACGGTACACCAAGCCGGCTATTTACATCGGGATATTAAACCAGACAATATTTATTTACGTCAAAAAGATAATAGCCCCGTTTTATTAGATTTTGGGGCAGCGCGTTATGTTGTTGGCTGCCATACTCAGCATTTAACTTCAATGATAACAGTAGGTTACGCACCTTTTGAACAATATACTGGCGAAAGTCATCATGGAACTTGGTCAGATATTTACTCACTAGGTGCTGTATTATATCGCCTTATCAATGGTAAAACACCAATAGATGCCATCCAACGTGTTGACGCTATACGACGGCGTAAAGCTGATCCCTTAAAGCCTGCTGTAGCAATTGGGCGCAATCGCTATTCAAAATCATTCTTACAAGCTATTGATTGGGCACTTAAAATTAATGAAAAGGAACGTCCACAAAATGTCAATGTGTGGCGGGCTAAACTTTTAAAATCTCAAGCTTCTTATTTTGAAAAGTTCAAATTAGTTTTTATTTTTCAAAGCATTTTTAATAAACGCTGGTTTAATAAACGTAAACTCAGGTCTTTCCGCCGTTTTTTTAGCAAAAATGCTAAATTGTATGCAATGCTTGTGATATTTATTATAGGAGTATATAAATTTGTCAATTTAGGAGACCCAAATGAAGAAACACCAATAAGCAAACAACAAAGGGAATTACTACAAGACGCATATTACCAAATTACCGAATCGGAGGCGGCTAAAATAGGACAGCAAATTTGGAACAATGAGAGGGCCGGAAAATTCTCAGAATTGATATTTTGGAATGAAGAAAGCCTATTGCTCGGTATCGGCCATTTTGTCTGGTCTCCAGAAAGTAAAAATGACAAATTGACCAACAATTTCTCAGATTTTATAGCTTTTCTAAAAAAACAAGATGTTACAATACCATTGTGGCTGCTTAATACCTCAAGCTCTCCTTGGCTGACAAAACCAGCCTTTAATAAAAATAAAAAAACTTATAAAATGAGAAGCTTACGCACCTTGATGAAAAATACTATCCCGCAGCAAGTCTATTTTATGCTAGAACGCTTAAAATTAAGTTTACCAAAAATGCTAGAAACAGTGCCTACAGATAAACAGCGACAACTACTTATATACACACAATTTAAGCATCTCGTACAAACGCCCAAGGGGCTTTATGCTATGATTGATTATGTTAATTTTCAAGGCATAGGCATTGAACCCAGTGAACGTTATCAAGGACAAGGCTGGGGCTTATTACAGGTGCTTGAACAAATGTCATCAAAAGGCAAGGCAACTAAAGACTTTGCAAATGCTGCCGAATTTATTCTCAATCAACGCCCGCTCTCAGTGAATGAGACTCACTTCTTTAGTGGCTGGCAAAACCGCGTTAATACTTATAGATGATGCCATAACTTAATAGTCTTATCTCGACTACCTGACGCGAAAAGACTACCATCGGGATTAAAGGCTATTGAATTCACATCATTTTCATGCCCTGTCAAGGTTTCCAATAGCTTGCCATCCGGTATATTCCACAGTTTGATTGTATGATCATGACTACCAGAGGCTAGCATATGCCCGTCTGGGCTAAATATTACCGATAAAACCCAATTTTTATGCCCTTTCAAGGTCTGTTTTAATTTACCGCTTTTTATATCCCATAATTTAATCTGACTAGCGGCATCGCCTGATGCCAACAACAATCCATTAGGGCTAAAAGCAATAGATAAAATTTCATAGCCTATAAATGTTTGCAATAAATGCCCGCTATTGACTTCCCATAGCTTGATACTACCATCCGCACTACCAGATGCAATCAAAAGACCATCAGGACTAAATTTCACAGAATTAATAACATTGTCATGCCCCATCAAAGTTTCTAGCAGCAAACCACTGCTTAAGTCCCATAATTTAATCGAATAATGCTCACCTTCCGCCGCTAACATTTGTCCATCTGGACTAAAGGCAAGAGAACTAATCCAACTTCCCTCTTCTTTTAAAGTTTGTAAGGGTTCACCTGTATTTATATTCCACAATTTAATTGTCTTATCCGCGCTGCCTGAAGCAAGGAGCAATCCATTCGGACTAAAAGCAATAGACAGGACTAAATCCTGATGTCCTTGTAAAGTTTGCAGTAACTTGCCAGTGTCCACATCCCACACTTTAATTGTATGATCCCAACTACCTGACGCAAGCAGTCGTCCATCAGGACTGAAAGCGAGGCAAGCTTCAACGCATATTCCGGCTTCATGTCCTTGTAATGACAATATTTCTCGCATAGGTAAAATGACAGATTGGACAAGTTGTGTTGGATGGGGAGACTGCTTTAAGAGCGATAGCAAGACTTTTTTATTATTTAGTTCTTTATTTTCAATATTTTCAATATTTTCAATATTATTCCCATCCATCACTGGTTTTTTCGCAGAAAAGAAATATTTTAAACTAAAGCCAGTAGCAATTACCGCAAAGATTATGACAAACACCATCATTATTCGTTGCACTGACTGCCGCAATAGCCCACCCTGCTGCGAAGAGTCAGACAAGATAAATGTTGCCCATTGTACAACGGTTTGCGGACGCTCTTTCTGATCAATAGCGAGTGCCCAATCAACCCCTTCCAATAGATTTTTAGAATAATGTTTATCATTGGTCATTGCAGCCAATGGGACTAATGGATCAGGCTCGCCTTGCAAAATAGCCTGATTTCTTTTAAGAGAATCTATTGGCGGCTTACCACTGATTGCATGATATAACACCGCTCCTAAGGCATAAATATCCGTACAAAATTCTTGAGTATTTGCCTTTTCATAACCGAAATTAAATAGGAATGGACTTTGATCCTTTTCGCGTAAATAAATATTAGCAGGGCTTATATTGAGATGCAAAAGGCCGCTTTTATGTGTTACTGTTAAAGCCGATAGCAACGGCGGCAAAATTTTCATCAATGCTGCAAGTGTTAGCATACCCACTTTTTCAAGTAGCTCGGCAAGCGTTTGCCCCGGCTCATATTTCATCACAGAATAGCTAGTATTCTGTGATTCAAAAAATTCTAATACTCGCGCAATATTACGATGTTTTAATTGCGCTAATATATGATTATCTTTGATAAATTCTTTTAATCCAACTTTATAATTTTCTATTTCTTCATCAGAACTAGGTTCGACACGCTGATCAGACCGTCGTATTGCTAGTACACAGGGAAAATACTCTACAATCATAACCTTATTATTTGATTTTATATCTAAGGCAAGATAAGTGACGCCCAAATGACCTTCTCCAAGAATGCTTTCAATACGGTATTCATGCAGATGATAACCGAGAGGCAGAGAGGCGCGATCATTTATATTTGCAGACATTAACTAAATAACTCCATATAATGTAGGCACACCCATTTTCAATTAATTGAGGATGACAAGAAAACACATTATGAATAATCACAAAGACAATAGCAATGCCTTACCGATTACCTATAATTTAGACCATTACCAAATCCAAAAAATTCTTGGTGAAGGCACTTTTGGTATCACCTATCTGGCTCAAGATTTAAAGCATGACACTTTAGTCGTCATCAAAGAATACTTACCAAATAATTTAGCTGTACGCCTTGGCGATAATGATAATGTGCATCCAAAATCACCACCAAATG
>JAUXCJ010000097.1 GCA_030618965.1 Thiomargarita sp. | reverse complement strand
GGTGTATCATCACAGCAACATAACAAATCGTCAACTTGTGACCATCCCGATTTCTTGGCTGGAATGCGCAGTGTTAAGCAATCCCATTCAACGACCCCAGTGCCAATAAGGAATATCTCCAATTAATGCCTTAATTTCAGAACTATGTTGTTTTTTTGCAAATCCATCAAAAAATAAACTGGTTAAAAAATCACGGTAATAATTGCGTTGTGGATACGCTTTTAATTGTTGCTGGAGATAATGAGCATCATCATTAGGAAATTGGGGATGATGTAAAAAACCTTTATACTGGATAAAATAGATAAACATCAAACGGTTAATCATAAGCGAAGCATACCAACGCTGCATTTCGACATCAGGAATGCCAGCAATAAACGCTAAAAAAGCCGCATGTTCTTTTTTAAATTGCTCATAAAAACGTTTCGTAAGTTTTTCTTTATCAAAAGTATCTTTAAGCTTTTCAGTAACAGTGGTGAGAGTGAGAGACTCTTCTTCATCTAAAGTAAAGCTAATTTGCTCTAATTTTTGGATTAAAGCGTCACCAGATTGCCCAAAGTGATAAGTATATTCACGATAAGCTGTAGGTTTATGTGGAATACGGGCAACCCATTGCCAAATTTGTACCGTCTGCGCCTCATCAGTAAAAATAATTAGATGCTCATGAACGAGTTCGGTGACTTTTGTCTCAATTTGTTTGCGAGTGAGATAATCAGGTATTTGAGTACAAATTAAAATTTGCACCCCACGTTTTTCCGCAATGCTTGACAAGCTAAAACTTTTATCATCAATTGTAATCTGATGACTTTGTGCGTGGTTATCCCAGCCCATTTCTATAAATAATTTTTTTAAATCAAATTGTTTAATATAATTTTTTATTGACATAATTCCACTTTTGATTGAACTTCAAATTTCCAACCCCAAAGAACACAAAATACGAGGCTCCCGATTTTGCCGTTCATGCTCATGGATAATACACAAGCTATCATCCTGATACAAATTCAATACCGCAGCCGCTAAAGTTTCAGCAGCGACATTATTGCGTAAATGAAAATTTAACATATCAACCGCAGAATCACGCAACGGATATTTATAAATCGCATCAATTGCCTTTTCCAGCTCAGGCTCTAATAAGGTTCCGCGTGTTTTGGCATAATCCTTTAATTGGATATAAGTTCGATAACGCGCACCATTTTTTCTACCTAAACCTCCACCAGCACTATTAGTTTCAATTTCTAATAAATGCTTAACTCCTGGTTTTACAATTTCATGGTGGGAAATGATTCGCATAAAGTAGCACTACTTTACAATCATTTCTTTCAATATAATCTCGAATTGCTTTATTCGGCGCGATAAGCGACTTTTATGGTTTCTTGTAGGGTTGGTAAGAGGTGTTGGTTTAGGTTGTCGAAGATTTTTGGCATAAATGATTCTATTTCTTAATTCCTAAAAAAACGATAAGTGATGTGAAGTTGAATACTTGGATTGCGTCGTGGGTTTTGGGGAGGTTTAATATTTATTCTATATAATAATTAATGTGTTACGCACTAAACATCCAAAAGCCTTGGGATCAATCCCAAGACTATAAGTTGGCTAAATTTCAGTACCTAACGCACAAAAACAATTGGAAAACTAATAATTGTTTGAGGAATAGCGGTTGTGGGAGTTTGACGACCGTTGGTGAGTTCCATCACTCGTTCTGATAAGTATAAATCCAGTTCCTTGGTGCTGATTTTTTTATCTTTGTGATAATTAGCCCGCCCTTTTAAGCCTTCAAGTAAAGCTTCTGTAAATGCGCCATTTTTCCAACGTGGATTTTCTAAAGATTTTTGTGTGCCTGTTGAAGCTGTAAAGACTATCACCCCATTTTCTGAACTGGATAAATCATTAGCGATTCTATTGACATCCGCGACACCGCTTTGTTTACCCATGACATTACCAGCATGGCATGTATCTATAAAAAACAATGCTTTACCTAATAAAGTGGACATGGTTTCTTTGAGATTCTGATAAGGCACTGCGGTGCTTTGAATGTTGTTGGGATCAATATCACGGGGTATAAAATAATAGTCCCCTTTTTCATCATTGTAGCCATGACCAGAAAGAGCAACTATAGCAATATCCTCTTGAGTGGTTTGTTTATTGATCCATTTTAAGCCTTCCAGAATCTCATCTTTACGAGATTCTTCAAGTAATTTAATTTGAATATCATCGTACAAACCTTTATTTTTTTGTCCTTTTAACAATTCGACTAAATCCAGTGCATCTTGATGGGCATATTTCAATGGGGGAATAGAGGGATTATCAAACTTGCCTACGCCGATTGCTAATATATAAAGTGTAGGTTTTTTCACTGATGCCCTAGCTCCTTTCCAACGCAAACGGATAGTAGCAGGTTCAGAAGCCGCATATTTATTTTCAACAATCAGGCTGACTTCAACATCTCGCTTAGGTACTGTGATTCGCAACATTGACTCGCTTTTCTGAGAAATCCGTTGTAAACCCTTTGTCTGTCCTATAGGACGACCATCAAGTAGCACTTTGAGAGCTGTAATCGGTTCATTTGAAGGGCGACGAATACTATAGCGCAGCGCGATATTATTATCTGAAAAAGTACTGCTATCCTCGGGCGATAATAGAGTGATTACGGGTGGTACTTGCCGCTTAATATCTTCCTCTGCTAAGCGCAAGCTTTCAGAAATATCAAGCGTGTTGAGCACTTTTGCCACGACATCCGGGCGATAGTAATTATTGCGGAATCGTGCGGCTGGGAAAAAGTCGGCAGCCTGATTAGCACCATTATCGAGATGCCAGCCAATCAAGCTTTCTCCGCCTGATGAGGCAGCATAGTGGCCTTGTGGTGTCCACACTATCCAGCGTTTTCCATCCCTATGAGGGAAAAAGGCCAGCAGTTCTTTACCATCACTAAGTCGATACCAGCGTAATGTACCATCTCCAAAGCCTGCAACGGCGACTTTGCCGTTTTTAGCAATATTGACAGCCCAAGCAATACTTGGCGCCTCTGTTTGCCATTGTTGACGACCTTGTTGATCAACATAGCGTAAAAACCATTGAGTGCCTACCAAAATATGTTGGCCATCAGGTGAACTGGCGATACTGCGTACAATTTCATTTGGTTTTAATTTTAGTGCAGGCTTTGAACTAGCCTTTGGTGAGCTTAGTTTTGATGATCTGGTTGGATTCGTTGTTAATAGGCGTTCATTCAGAGAAAAACGTCCGGTTTTTTTCTTGCCGTATTGGTAGCCGAACTGCACAATACTGGCATCATTAGAAACTAGGAGTTTAGTATCCCGAAAATCGGCAATACCCGCTTGACGTGACAGTAGTTTTTGACCTCTTGTATTAAAAATGCTAAAGCTTGGTTCAGCCGTTGCGATCACAACTTTGCCATTTGGCAAGGGGCGAATATCCATAATACTATTAGAGGAAGCTGATGCAACGGTATAGCGAATGTTTTTATGCCAGCGCAGAAGAGCTACTTTTCGACCATCTTTACTATAGCGTCCCCCAGCATATAGCCATTTTCCATCTGCTGACCATGCAACGTTATCTAAACTACCATTTTTGAGGTTTTTTGTATTAGGATCATATAATAAATTCAAATCATCCCCTGATAAAACATTGATATGGGTAGAATCTTGAAAACCCACAGCTATTTTGTCACCGGCTGGCGAAAAACTAGCTGCATAGGGATAATTACCGCCGGAAGCTTTGCGTTTATTCAGTAATTTGAACTGCTTATCATAGAGACGGATATACCCATCTTTAGAAGTGGTCACAACTCGTCCTTGACGATCAAATTCAGCCCAATAACTATCACTGCCATAATCAGTATCTTTGGCTTGTAGGCTATAATCTGAAGTACGATAAAAGCGAATGCCACCTTTTTTTAAGGTGGCTGCCAATGTGTGTCCATCAGGAGAATAGGCTAAATGTAAAATCCTATGGAGCTGGCCGCCAGTGATGCGCTGACGTAATTTACCAGTGGCACGGTTAAAAAGATAAATGGCATTATCCAAGCCGCTTTGACTTGTCCATCCGCCAACGGCTACCGTTTTCCCGTTGGGTGAAATTGCAACGGAATAGATTTTGCCCTCATGGCCTTTGGCTATATGCGGACGCAATATCCGCAATAATTTACCATCCGGCAGTGACCAAACCCGCACAGTTTTATCATCTGAGCCAGTGACGAGATAACGGCCTGTGGCATCAACATCAATACGCTTAATAATGGCAGTGTGCATTTGCGTGTTGAGGCGTAGAACTGGGGGAGTGCTGTTTTCTCCTAGCATTGGTAGCCCAATTTCTTTGAGACATGCGGATAAGCTTATACTGCTGATCAATAAAATCAGCAAAGTTTTAATCGGTTTTAGGAGCATGAGATTTTCCTCATAAAAATGAACGCTCAAAAATAATTATACTTTCTTTCTTAGTTGATTTTTTTAAGCTTGACAGTCTGCTTTTATGTGAGTATCTTTAATTAAAATCAAGCATCGACTTGATAATATCACATTAAAATCTAAAATAATCTTAAGGAGAGGCGAGGCGATGACTTTTTTTTATCGTACCCGAAGATTCTATTTTTTTCAATTCATTAGAGTATCTGGATTGACAGCTGGCCTAATCCTATTATTGAGTGCGGTTTTAAGTAGCTGCGTTTCCTCAGGGGGGGTGAAATTTGCAGGACAAGGATGCGTTGGCGGCATCGTGGTTGGTGGTGTCGCAGGTGCTATGATTGGTGGTAAAGAAGGAGCTATTATTGGGGCAATTGGGGGCTGCGTTGCCGGACTTTTTACCGGTCTATATTTTGCTGAACGAAAAGCACAATATGCCTCTAAACAGCGAGCCATTATTGAGGAAACCGCTTGGAATAAAAATATGGCGGCTAAGTTCCGTGCAACTAATGCTGAATTAACAAAAAGCATTAAACAGTACAAAGGTGAAGTAAAACGCATTAATAACATGAGAATGAACAAGAAACAACGGCAAATGATCAAGCGTGAGGAAAAGAAAAAATTCCGACAACAATTTGGAGGTGCTATCGCAACAGCAGAACAAGCTAAAGTGGAAATAAAAACCTCTAAGACACGCTATAAACAACATAAGCCGACTGCTCAGCCCGCAGAATTAGCAAAATGGCAAAATGGTATTACTGCTTTTGAACAACAGGGCAATTTATTGGATCAGAATGTTAATCATTTATTATCAATGAATAACAGCCTTTAAATTCTAGTTCCGATAAGTAACTCAAATCTGAGGATCGAATAATGATTAAACCAGCGATAGGCATAGCCTTAACACTCAGCATATTAGGCGGTTGTGCGACAACCAATGGCGATGCAACCCAAGAAGGCGGTTTATGGGATGCGATAGTGAATGATGTCGGTGGCGGTTATGATCGACGCACTAAAACACTCGAAGAGGAATTAGAAGAAAGCAAGCGCGAGAAAGAGGAAGCTGAAGAACAACAACAACGACTGAAAGCAGCAGGCGAATAATAAAGCCGTTAACCCAATGGAGGTATAATGTATAAAATATTTATACTAAACATAGTTTTATACACTGGAGTAATGACTTTGGTTGGTTGTGCAGCCTTTCAACCCACTGAAAAGGTACTCAATCCTGCCAGAGCACCACAAGTTGCTGAGCTAAATACTGTAGCGATTTCCAATTTCAAAGGAACAGATGGAGAATTGTTTAGAGATGAGCTTCAAGCAAGGCTTCTTTCAGAAAATGCCAAACAAGGTATCTTTAGAGTAGTCAATTCTCCCAGAAAAGCC
>JAUXCJ010000085.1 GCA_030618965.1 Thiomargarita sp. | reverse complement strand
TTAGGGACTGTTAATCACTAGGTCGGGAGTTCGAGCCTCTCCGGGGGAGCCATATAAAACAAAGCTTTAGCAGAAATGCTAAGGCTTTTTTTATGCCCGTTGTCCACTGGTTGTCCACTTATCTGCAAGAAACCACCACTACCGATAACAGAACAATTCATTTATTTACCCTTCGAAAAGTCCTTACCTGCACCAGCTAAAACAGCTAAATTACTGTTGAGAAATTCAATTATTGCATCGCTTATGGACAAGGAGTGGACAAATAACATGATATATATTTATAACATATTGTTAATTATTAGTTATTTTTAGTAGGTCGTATGATTGGTTATCACTTGTTGCTATTTTTTGTACCTTGTTGTAGTATTCAGATAATGGGTTAAGGAAGTGCTATAACACTTCCCAACCCTGACCACTTTTTTAACTGTTTAGGAGTTAAAGCAATGGCTATCCATAAGCACATCAAAAGCCGATTGTTACCCCAAGGGGGGAAATAATGGCATCAATTAATAAACACACAACTGACAACGGTAAAACGACTTACCGGGTAAGAATTAGATTAAAAGGCTATCCAGTCCAAACCGCCACATTCGAACGATTAACTGATGCTAAGAAATGGGCGCAACATACCGAAGCCGCGATACGTGAAGGCAGACACTTTAAAACAGCCGAAGCCAAAAAACATACATTCGCTGAAATGGTGGACAGGTACATTAAAGATGTATTACCCACCAAGCCAAAGCAGGCCGATAAGCAAACACAGCAGCTGAACTGGTGGAAAGAACAAATAGGAAGCTATCTTTTATCTGATGTAACACCAGCCTTGATTGTGCAATATCGGGATGAATTAGCCAGCGGCAAAACCTACAGAGGAACCAAGAGAAGCCCCGCGACAGTGGTTCGATACATGGCCGCCCTGTCTCATGCGTTTACTATTACAGTAAACGAATGGCAATGGCTTGAAGATTCGCCCATGCGAAAGGTAAAAAAGCCGAAAGAATCACGCGGCAGAGTTCGTTTTATGGATGATGACGAACGTTCCAGATTGCTAGCCGCTTGTAAAGAATCATCAAATGAATGGCTTTATTTAACGGTACTCCTTGCACTCAGTAGCGGCATGAGGCGAGGAGAACTCATGGGGCTAAAATGGCAAGACGTAAACCTTAAAGACGGTTATTTGATTTTGCACGAAACCAAGAACGGCGAAAGGCGGCGCGTTCCTTTGGCTGGACATGCACTTGAATTGATACAAGCACATAGCAAAGTAAGGCGGCTTGATACTGATTTGCTGTTTCCAGGCAAAACCTCAAACAAACCCATCGCTTTACGCAGACCTTTTGAAAACGCTTTAAAGCAAGCAGAAATAACAGATTTTAGATGGCATGACTTAAGGCACTGTACAGCTTCATATTTGGCCATGAACGGCGCGTCACTGGCTGAAATTGCGGAGATTTTAGGACATAAAACCTTGCAAATGGTGAAGCGATATAGCCATTTATCAGACAGTCATGTTTCTAATGTATTGGCTGATATGAACGCCAAAGTGTTTGGAAGTGGCCATGAATGACCCAAAAGTCCGAATTATTAGGAAATTAGAACCGTTAAGCGACAGTGATTTTAAATTCTGGGGTAAAAAAGATTCTTGGACATTAGGTGAGGCATTGTTTTTATTGCCTGGATATAAACCACAAGATGAAGAATTTTATTTTCGCGATGCGATGTTTGTACATTTCCAAGAAGAATACCAATTAGCAATTAGCAGTATCCACGCGGGCAAACTGACAAAAAAAATTAAGCTTGCCGGGCAACGAAGATTTATCGATTCACCGGAAAATTGGATAATTTGGGCTCGTCATAAATCAATAAATATATCCAAAAGCTGGGAATTAATGCTTCCAATAGAAGAACGCACAAACAAAATACCAAATCAAGACAACAAAGAAAGCAATCAATGTTCAATCTCTAATCCTCCATGGCTTATACCAGACCCTAATGACCCCGAACCAGAACAGCCTTGGTATACTTCGGCGCGTTATTTCGCGCGGCAACTTGTTATAGACGACTCAACCTTATTGACAAAGCGTGACCTGTTGGTCGAGAAAATAGCTAAGTCACTCGATAATGTAAACATAAAAAAACGGGGCGGGAAAAAACCCTTTAACCCTGACACAGTAAAAAAAGCACTTTCAAACATTTATTTTGGGTAAAACTTTCAAACTTTCAGCGAAAGTTTTTTCACTAAGTTAGATTCTTCCCAGTAAATACAGGGTCTACAGAGAACACTCACAAATGCTTGTAAGCGTTTAACGCTCATTTAATATACACCCTACCGCAAAAGACAATAGTTAGCGGAGATTCTTCACATTTGAATTTAAGGGGCAATTTATGACCGTAACAACGGAACAACAAAACCTACCAACTAACCGATTAATTCCAGTTCCACAATGGAATGATTACCACCCTTGGCCACCTATCGGCGGCTTACGTCATTTAATCTTCCATGAAAAAACAAACGGATTTAAATCGGCGTTTAAGCGAGTCGGAGGACGCGTTTTAGTTGATGAATCGGAATTTTTTGTTTGTGTTGAACGACAAAACAAGGAGGTAGCGTAATGATTAAATCAAAAGTAATTCGTGACAACCGTAGACATATTACAAGAGCAGATTACAAAGATACACCTGTATTGTTAGGTTCAGAAAATGTCACATTTCCAAGAGTTAACTCACTTCAAGCTAGAGCATTGAGAAGACTATTGCCACTAGGGAGAACACTGTCACACCGCGAGTTCGACTTTATATCTCATAGCTACCGTTTAGGTAGTTATATCGGTATTTTACGTGACAAGGGGTGGGTAGTTGTAAATCATGACGAAGCAGCAACGACAAAAGACCCCGTTCATCGTGAGGTGGTTTTTACGAGATATGAATTGTTCGCAGAATTTACGCCGGAACTTCAACGAAAGATTAATAAGTTTTGTAAGGCGGTTGACCAGTTCGAGGCCGAAGCAACCGCAACAAACAAAGCCGCTTAATAGAGCATATTTGGGTGTCGTTTGAGCGGCACCCTTACGATTCTGAGAAAACCGTAGATGAATAATTGCATATTTGATTATGCTTTGTCCTATGCTGAAAAAGGCTGGTATATTTTGCCATTACATTCGATTGTGAATGAAAAATGTACCTGCAGGCGGCAGTGTCGAAGCCCTGGAAAACATCCTAGGATTAATAAATGGCAAAGCAAGGCAAGCACGGAAAAGTCAGCTATCCAGAATTGGTGGAAACGTTGGCCGACTGCAAATATCGGCCTTGTTACCGGCAAACAATCTGGTTTAGTCGTTATCGACATTGACCCGCGCAACGGCGGTGATAAGAGCCTGCAAAACCTCATTGATTCTTACGATGGATTTAAGCCGGTTTTGGCCACTTATGAAGTCAAAACAGGTGGCAATGGCACTCATTACTATTATGCGTATGACAAGCCATTTAAGTCATTTAAAAAGCATGGATTGGGCGAAGGTATCGACATAAAAGCTGATGGTGGATATGTCCTTGCTGCACCTTCAAATCATTTCAGTGGTAGTCTTTATTCAATAGTGAATGATAGTAATTTATTAGAGCTTCCAACGATACTGATTGACTTCATTACACAAAATCAAGCGCCTGTTAAAACCGAAAGAATCGCAGAAGGAAATAGGAATAATTGGTTATCTGAACAAGCTGGAAAACTGCTTAGGCAAGGTAAAACATCAAAACAGGTGGAAACCTATCTGCTTGAGGAAAACGCTATACATTGTCAGCCACCATTGGAACATGCAGAGGTTTTGATAATTGCCAGAAGCATGTCCTCAGGGTTCAAGCCAGAAGCTAGTCAGAAATCATTTAAAACTCAGTGGCAACAAGCAATTATAGAATCAGGCTTTGGTGCTGGCTTTAGTCATGTTTGTATAAGCTTGTCATTATGGATGGATGCAGAGGGACGCAATTGTTGGCCAACTGAGGAAGCAATAGCAGGCAGATGTCATTCAACTAGAAAAACAGTGATTGAGCATCTAAAGACGGCTGAGAAATATGGATTCTTAACTAGATACAAACATAGTACAAAAGGTAAGAGAGGTTTTAATTATGGGTATGCTGCCAAATTACCACCTTAATCAAGATGTGTAATTTTTACACATCCAAGCCGTTTAGATGTGTAAATTTTTCCCGTTTTGGGGTTGAAATTACTCCCTATCATTACAGAACATTATTCATGTATAGAGGGGTAAAGTGTTGGAAGGTGGTCAATATTCCAGAATGGAGCAGCTAAAACATTACAAATTGTTTCAAGGCAAAGTGTCAGAATAACTATTAACAGTTGAATCAAAGGAATAGAAATGGCAAAAAAGAAAACAGCAGCAGAAAAGAAAGACCGAGCACATAAACTAAATAAATATACTGCTTTAATGATGATGTCTTCGCCAGATATAAACGGAGATATCATAAAAGCTCTTCATCAGAACACCAACTTTGGTGAAAATGACCTGGGAGAAGATATTAAAATGGATTTTAAAACCATAATAGATTGTATGGAAAGGGCTTCCAAAAAAGTAAAAAATGGAGACTTATCCAATTTAGAGGAAATGCTGACTTGCCAGACATATGCTTTACAAAATTTTTTTATGACGATGGCATCAAAGGCAATTGGTACAACCAATGCTGACCATATTGAGTTACTTTCAAGGCTTGCATTAAAAGCACAAAATCAATGTAGAACCACGATAGCCACGCTTTCAGAAATGAAGAACCCCAAACGAGCGACATTTGTTAAACAATTGAATCAAGCTAATCAAATGCAGGTGAATAATGGAACTGAAGTGGATTCAGAAAATCTGAAAAAAAATAGTATTCCTGCAACCGAACAATTGGAGCACCAACATGGCGAAAGGCTGGACACCAGAGAGATGCAAGAGGCAATCGGAGCTCATCAGGTCTTGGAAACCGTGGGAGAAGTCGACCGGAGCAAAGACGATTGAGGGAAAGAACAGGTCTAAAATGAATGCTTTTAAGCATGGTTGTCGAAGTGCATCGGTTAGAGAGACTGAAGCTAAAATGGCAGCCTATAACAGGATGTTGCGAAAAATAACAAAGGAGATAACTTAATTCATTATCAACCTAAGGAGCAAGATACCGTCTTAAAAATAAACTCTAATTTTGTATTCAAGCATAATTTTTGCTTTTTATTGGGGCATGGTAAGCTATGCTATCGTCACAACTTGGTCAGGCAAAAGTACCGATGACCATAAACGATGGCAAGAGGCAGGTCATGTGCTTGCCTTTTTATCTTTAATAGCCTGAAACAAAGGCTTTACCAGTAGTAACTTTAATTTACATGCCAACCAATTACAGAATCCTTGCACTAGTCATTGTCTTATCAGGCTGTTCTAGCGTCAAAATCGTCCCAGCAGGAAAAGACACTTATATGGTTCAACGCTCCGCCACTACCTATGCAACCGCTGGCGGATTGCTGGCGCAATTTTATGAAGAAGGTAGCGCACACTGTCAAAAACAAGGTAAATCCTTTCAGCCAGTCACACAAAGCATTGTTGATGGTATTCCCTATGTTCGTAGAGGCGCGGGTTATATGACGTTTCGATGTCTAAATGAAGCAGATACTGACTTAAATAGGCCAGTAATGGAAAAGTCACCCGATATCGTTATTGAGAATAGACAAATAACTCCAAGCAATCATTAATATCTTTATTTTTAATTGTCCACTGGTTGTCCACTAAACAATAAAAAATAACAATAAACAGCAAAAAGCAACAATCATAGAATATTGTTAAGTGGTTGAAAACTTTATTGTTGTTTGTTGTAGAGTGTTGTTATTAATAGATATTTAGGGACTGTTAATCACTAGGTCGGGAGTTCGAGCCTCTCCGGGGGAGCCATATAAAACAAAGCTTTAGCAGAAATGCTAAGGCTTTTTTTATGCC